>CBCTZG010000098.1:0-8992 GCA_965151315.1 uncultured Clostridia bacterium | reverse complement strand
TAATAGCCCCTTATAGGGGCTGTGCAAACCACCAGTTTACTGGTGGTTATGATTTCAAATAATTAACCTTCGATTTCGGAAACAACGCCGGAACCAACTGTTCTGCCGCCTTCACGGATCGCAAAGCGCAGACCCTTTTCAATAGCGATCGGGGTGATCAGTTCAACTTCCATCTTGACGTTATCGCCAGGCATGCACATTTCTGTGCCTTCCGGCAGTTTGATTACGCCAGTAACGTCCGTTGTTCTGAAATAGAACTGCGGTCTGTAGTTGTTGAAGAACGGCGTATGACGGCCGCCTTCTTCCTTGGTCAGCACGTAAACCTCGCCCTTAAATTTGGTGTGGGGATTGATGGTTCCCGGCGCAGCCAGAACCTGTCCTCTTTCGATTTCATTTCTCTGTACGCCGCGGAGCAGTGTACCAATGTTATCGCCGGCTTCAGCATAGTCCAGAAGTTTTCTGAACATTTCAATACCGGTTACAACAACCTTTCTTCTTTCGTCAGTCAGACCAACGATTTCAACCTCTTCATTCACCTTCAGCTGGCCTCTTTCAACTCTACCAGTTGCAACAGTACCACGGCCGGTGATGGAGAAGATATCCTCGATAGGCATCAGGAACGGCAGATCAGCCTTTCTGTCCGGTGTGGGGATGTAGCTGTCAACAGCGTCCATCAGATCCAAAATGCACTTGTATTCCGGCGCATTTACGTCCTGAGAAGAAGATTCCAGAACCTGCAGAGCAGAGCCTGTAACGATCGGTGTATCATCGCCAGGGAACTCATATTCTGTCAGCAGGTCACGGATTTCCATCTCAACCAGCTCTAACAGCTCCGGATCGTCAACCTGGTCAGCCTTGTTCATGAATACAACAATGTAAGGAACGCCAACCTGACGGGACAGCAGGATGTGCTCTCTGGTCTGGGGCATAGGGCCGTCCGCAGCGGATACAACCAGGATCGCGCCGTCCATCTGCGCAGCACCGGTGATCATGTTCTTGACATAGTCAGCATGTCCCGGGCAGTCAACGTGCGCATAGTGGCGGTTGTCTGTTTCATACTCAACGTGCGCGGTAGAAATCGTAATACCTCTTTCTCTCTCTTCCGGCGCCTTATCGATCATGTCATACGCCTCAAACTGAGCCTGGCCCTTCAAAGCCAGAACCTTGGTGATCGCCGCAGTCAGCGTGGTCTTGCCATGGTCAACGTGACCGATGGTACCAATGTTTACGTGGGGCTTATTTCTTTCGAATTTTGCCTTTGCCATTATTAGTTTCCTCCTTTAATTATACTGAGTATAATAAACTTAATTATTATTGTACAATTTTTTCCTGAAAAAATCAAGTCTTTTTTCAAATTAACCGTTATTCTTTGTGCGTTCATTCACAATCTTTTCCTGAATGGACTTAGGCACCTCAGAATAGTGGGATGGTTCCATAGTATACTGGCCGCGGCCCTGGGTCTTTGAACGAAGGTCTGTGGCGTATCCAAACATCTCGGACAGCGGTACCAGCGCGGTAATCTGCTGGGCGCCGGAGAGCGCCTCCATCTTCTGGATCATACCGCGGCGGGAGTTCAGGTCGCCCATAACGTCGCCCATGTACTCATCAGGCATAATTACATTCACCAGCATGATCGGCTCCTTGATAACCGGATCGGCCTTTTTCATACCCTCTTTGAACGCCATAGAAGCGGCGATCTTAAAGGCCATTTCCGAAGAGTCGACTTCGTGGTAGGAACCGTCATACAGGGTTACCCGCACGTCAACAACATTGTAGCCCGCCAGTACACCGGACTGCATCGCGCCCTGTACACCGGCGTCAACTGCGGGGATGTATTCCTTGGGAATCGCACCGCCCACAATCGCGTTGACAAACTCGTAGCCCTGACCCTCTTCCAGCGGCTCCAGCTTTAGCAGTACATGGCCGTACTGACCTTTACCGCCGGACTGCCGGGCATACTTATGCTCAATATTTACCGTCTTGCGGATTGCTTCACGATAGGATACCTGCGGCTCGCCCACATTGGCCTCTACCTTGAATTCCCGCAGAAGGCGGTCAACGATGATTTCCAGATGCAGCTCACCCATACCCGCAATAATCGTCTGGCCGGTTTCTTCATCCGTATAGGTCTTAAAGGTCGGATCTTCTTCCGCCAGCTTTGCCAAAGCGATGCTCATTTTTTCCTGGCCAGCCTTCGTTTTCGGCTCGATCGCCACACGGATAACCGGCTCCGGGAATTCCATGGATTCCAGAATGATCGGGTGTTTTTCATCGCACAGGGTGTCGCCGGTGGTGGTGTTTTTCAAACCAACTGCCGCGGCGATATCACCGGAGTAAACGGTTTCAATATCCTCCCGATGGTTCGCGTGCATCTGCAGAATCCGGCCCATCCGCTCTTTATTGCCCTTGCAGGCGTTCAGCACATAGGAGCCGGCGTTGACTGTACCGGAATATACCCGGAAGAAGCACAGCTTCCCAACAAAGGGGTCTGTAGCGATCTTAAACGCTAACGCAGCAAACGGCGCATCGTCGGAAGAAGGACGCTCGTCCTCCTCATCTGTATCCGGGATCACACCCTTGATATGCGGGATATCTGTCGGCGCGGGCATGTAATCTACGATGGCGTCCAGCAGCATCTGCACACCCTTATTCCGATAGGAAGTACCGCACAGGACAGGCACGATCTGGTTGGCGATTGTGGCCTTGCGCAACGCCTTTTTCAGCTCGTCAATCAACAGCTCCTCGCCCTCCAGATATTTCATCATCAGCTCTTCATCGGTTTCGGCAATCGCCTCTACCATCTGATTCCTGTATTCCTCCGCCTTCTCGCGCATATCCTCCGGGATATCCTCTTCCCGGACGTCGTTTCCCAGGTCGTCGTAATAGACCTCTGCTTTCATGGTCATCAGGTCAATGATCCCTTTAAAGGTCTCCTCCGCCCCGATTGGCAGCTGAATAGGCACCCCGTTGGCATGCAGGCGCTCATGCACCATGTTCACCACATTATAAAAATCCGCGCCCATGATATCCATCTTATTGACATAGATCATGCGGGGTACGTTGTAGTCGTCCGCCTGACGCCATACAGTCTCAGACTGGGGCTCAACGCCGCCCTTGGCGCACATAACGGTTACGGAGCCGTCCAGCACACGCAAGGAACGCTGTACCTCAACGGTAAAGTCCACGTGTCCCGGGGTGTCAATGATGTTGATCCGCTTCCCTTTCCACTGACAGGTGGTCGCCGCGGAGGTAATGGTAATACCACGCTCCTGCTCCTGGGCCATCCAGTCCATCTGGGCGCCGCCGTCATGGGTTTCGCCGATCTTATGGATCCGGCCTGTATAATACAGAATACGCTCCGTCGTGGTTGTTTTACCAGCGTCGATATGGGCCATGATACCAATGTTTCTTGTATTCTCCAATGAGAATTGTCTTCCCATGATATTTCCTCCTTTCTTACGTTTTTAAAACGCAGAACAAACCGAATGTTCGTTATTTTTAGCTTTTCCCAAAACCGGCAAAGCATACCGGTTTTGCCCCGAAAAAACGGGGAAAATGGCCTCTACCAGCGGTAGTGCGCGAAAGCCTTGTTGGCTTCTGCCATTTTGTGGGTATCCTCGCGCTTCTTCACAGAACCGCCGGTCCCGTTCAAAGCGTCTATGAGCTCGTTGGCCAGACGCTCGCGCATGGTCTTTTCGCCGCGCTCACGGGCGTAGCGGGTCAGCCAGCGCAGGCCCAGGGTCTGCCGCCGCTCCGGACGAACCTCCATGGGCACCTGGTATGTGGCGCCGCCCACACGTCTTGCCTTAACTTCCAGCACAGGCATAATATTGTCCATCGCCTGGGTAAACACCTCTAAGGGGTCTTTGCCGGTTTTTTCCTTGATAATGTCAAACGCGTCGTAAACGATCCGCTGGGCTACACCCCGCTTACCGTCCAGCATGATATTATTGATCAGCTTGGTCACGACCACGCTTTGATAAATAGGATCTGCAAGAACTTCCCTCTTTGCAATATAACCTTTTCTTGGCACGTTACTTCCCTCCTTCATAATCACTGACGGTCTTTGCCGCCGTATGAATATCACCGGTACTCTGAGCGCAGTCTTTCAGCGCCCCGTTGTGCGTATACGATATTATATAGATAGATATAACCCGATATGCACTAATCATGTGATATTAGCAAGATTATTTCTTTTCCGGCTTCGGTCTCTTCGCGCCGTACTTGGAACGGCCCTGCTTCCGGTTAGCCACGCCCTGGGCGTCAAGCGTACCGCGGATGATGTGGTATCTTGTACCAGGCAGGTCCTTGACTCTTCCGCCTCTGATCAGAACGACACTGTGCTCCTGCAGGTTATGTCCGATTCCCGGAATATACGCAGTGACCTCAATACCGTTTGTCAGCCGGACTCTGGCGATTTTCCGCAGCGCGGAGTTCGGCTTCTTCGGCGTCGCTGTTCTGACCGCTGTGCAGACACCCCGCTTTTGCGGCGAGCTGTGGTCGTTGGTCCGCTTCTTCAAAGAGTTTAAGCTCTTCTGCAGAGCCGGCGCCGTAGACTTTTTCACAGAAGTCTGTCTTCCTTTTCTGACTAATTGATTAAATGTTGGCATACCGTGTTACACCTCCTCATTGTTTTGATAATTTATATTATAACGCGCTTTGGCGCGGTATAACCGTTTTATTCTTCCAGCACCACGGCGCAGGACGCGCCTACGTCAATGCCGCAGAGTTCACCCAGCTGGCGCATAGTCTGCGTATAAAAAACCGGTACAGAATACGCCTGGGCCTTTTGGGCCACGGGCAGCTTGATCTTATCCTCGCAGTCCTCCGCTAAAAACACCTTCCCCACTTTACCCGTGGAAAATGCCTTCTGCACCTGCTTGAACCCGATCCGCAAATTCTTTCTTTCCGCTTCGGAAATCATCTTACCACCCCGTATTCCATACTACAGTCCAGCATACACAAGTATACCAAATCCAACCATGGGATGTCAAGGCTTTTTTCTATTTTTTTTCGCATAAACAAGCCGTTTTCAGCACTTTTCACAAACCCTCCCGGAAAATATTCAACCCATAGTATAAGCTGCCGAACGAGCCACCATATATTGTGCGGAAAACAAAAGCAACAAATTTTCCGGACAAACCCCCGGAAAATTGAACAAAAAAGAAAAAAATGACAAAAAAATAACGGAAAGGGTTGTATATTTCATGAAAATGCGGTAAAATATAGAGCGATAAGCAATGCTTAACAATAAATTATTCTTTTAGGAGGAATACATTATGGCAGTTAAAGTTGCTATTAACGGTTTTGGCCGGATCGGCCGTCTGGCATTCAGACAGATGTTCGGCGCGGAAGGCTACGAGGTTGTGGCGATCAACGACCTGACAAGCCCGAAAATGCTGGCGCACCTGTTGAAATACGACTCCGCCCAGGGCCGGTACAACAAGCAGGTTGAAGCAAAAGACGATGCGATCGTTGTTGACGGCAAGGAAATCAAGATCTACGCGATGGCCAACGCGGCTGAACTCCCCTGGGGCCAGATCGGCGTTGATGTTGTTTTGGAATGCACAGGCTTCTACACCTCAAAGGCAAAGAGCCAGGCTCATCTGGACGCCGGTGCAAAAAAGGTTGTTATCTCCGCACCTGCGGGCAACGACCTGAAGACCATCGTATTCAGCGTAAACGAAAACACCCTGACTGCGGATGATAAGATCATTTCCGCTGCTTCCTGCACAACCAACTGTCTGGCGCCTATGGCGAAAGCGCTGAACGACTACGCGCCTATCCAGTCTGGTATCATGTCTACCATCCACGCTTACACAGGTGACCAGATGATCCTGGACGGCCCCCACAGAAAGGGCGATCTGAGACGGGCGAGGGCCGGCGCTGTGAACATTGTTCCCAACTCCACCGGCGCCGCGAAGGCAATCGGCCTGGTTATTCCGGAGCTGAACGGCAAGCTGATCGGTTCCGCACAGCGTGTTCCTGTTCCCACAGGTTCTACCACGATTCTGACTGCGGTTGTAAAGGGTAAGGACGTAACCGTTGAGGGGATCAACGCTGCCATGAAGGCTGCCTCTTCTGATTCCTTCGGCTACAACACCGATGAAATTGTTTCCTCCGATGTTGTGGGCATCACCTATGGTTCCCTGTTCGATGCGACACAGACCATGGTTTCCCCCATCAGCGACGATTTATATGAGGTACAGGTTGTTTCCTGGTATGACAATGAAAACTCCTACACCAGCCAGATGGTTCGGACAATCAAATATTTCTCTGAATTAAAATAAGTTTCTAATGAAATGTTAAGCCGTATTCTCCGGAATACGGCTTTTTGTTTACAAAAGTATGAAAACCATAGCTTTTTCTTTCCGCCTGTGATACAATAAAAGAAAAAAATCAGGAGGCGAGAATCGTGAAAAAATGGATCGCGGCCCTTTTGGCCGCCGTCATGCTCCTGCCGGCCGGGCCGGCCCTCGCGCAAGACGGAAGCTATCCCTTTGAAGGGCTGGGAGAGCGGTTTTTCGTGCAGGAAATCAGTCGGGAAACAGCCGACTTATATGCGGCGGGGCTGTATGTATCGGACGCTTTTTTCCAAAGCACAGGGCTGGCGCCGGCAGAATTTTTAGAAACCTTTCAAGTATCCCCGTTCCAAGAGGATCTGGCGCGGGTGTATGTCCGGGACATTGAGAAATTCGGATTTATCGGCCGGGATGGCGTCTGGGCTATTCGTCCCCAGTTTGATCTTGCTTCAGACTTTGAAAACGGCCTGTCTGTTGTCACTTACCACGGCAGGGAAATGATTATCGACAGCAGTGGAAACTTCGTATACGAAATTCCAGAAGGCTTTCACGCCTCCGACTTTCACAACGGTGTTACAGCGCTGCTGGGAACTGGCATAGAAGACGGTGACAACCTGATTTTCCTGGATTCCAGTCTGCAGGAAACTTACCGTACCCAAATTGACTTTAATTTTTATTATATGCTGTATAACCAATTTTCCGATGGATTATTCAGCATCATTGATATCAATCCGGACACCGGGGCGGTAAACCAGCGTTTTATAGATAAAACAGGCCAAACCAAGGTTACCGTCCCGGAGGGATCCATATTTCACGGGTTCCGCTATGGTTTTGCATACGGGCAGTTTGACGGTGATCCTGCCCTTTACCGGCTGGACACCAAAGGAAACATGGAAAAGACGGCGTTTACCCAGGATCAAATCGGGGATTTCAGCGGCAGCGCGCCATATTTGTCTGTCCTGTCGGAAACAGGAACGGCTATTTGTGACTACGCCACGCTGGAAACCCTATTGGCCGCGCCGGCAAACATCACGCATTTCGGCTCGCCTCAGCCGGGCCTCCTGCTGTTTGCCGAGCTTGACGAAGAGGGCGGCTTTACAGACACCTGCTATTTAGTAACGGACACAGCATTCCAGCCGGAAGACCGGCCCATGCCGGAAACCAGCTTCCCAGCCATTGACTTCCCGGAAGCCTATACCGTGGCAGCGTTAAAGGCCGGAGACAACCGCCTATATGTAAATGGGGAAACCACCCTGATGGATACCCCGGCCCTGATCCAGGAGGACCGGATCTTTGTCCCTGCCCGCTTTCTGGCGGAAAAGCTGGGATATTGGGTTGTGTATGATGAAGAAACCAGGGAAATTACATTCCAAAACAGTGACCGCAGGATCCGGATGACTGTCGGCAATACCGAGGTGGATGTAGAGGCTGTCAATCTGGAGGTTATGCGCCGGGAATCGCGGACAGTCACCATGGACGCGGCTCCCTATATATGCAATGACCGCACGATGATCCCCGCCCGGTATCTGGCGGAGCTTACAGGATATCCCACGGCCTTTGCCGATAATATGGTCATTATGACAAACCGCCCAAACCCTGTTTATGGTGAATTATCGGCGGAAATTTCCGCGGCTTATCCCCAGCCGGTTATGACCTTGGATGAATATCCCCAAATTGATGGCTCTACTGCCACGCTTCCTCTTTCCTACGCGCTGGCGGAACGGATGCTGGGGATAACCAACGCACAGGATTTTATCAGCCACACCAAAACTACGAATTCTTATAAACGCCTGATCAACAAAGAAGTGGATATGCTGATCACCGGTACGCCCGTCCAGTCGATTCTGGATATGGCCCAGGAAGCGGGCATAGAATTTGAAGTGTATAATTTTGCAAAGGAAGGGTTTGTTTTCCTGCTGAACGCGGAAAACCCTGTCAATAATCTGACAGAAGCCCAGATCCAGGATATTTACCAAGGAAAGCTTACAAACTGGAAGGACGCAGGCGGCGAGGATGCGGAAATTATCGCCTACCAGCGAAACGAGGGCGCAGGCAGCCAGAATCTCATGAAAAGCCTGGTCATGCGGGATAAGCCCATGATGGACGCGAAAACGGAAAAAACCATCGACGCCATGTCTGGTATTGTAGATGTGGTAGCCGATTATGACAATGCGAAAAATTCCATCGGCTATTCTGTCTATTACTACTTTACAGAAATGCACAATCAAGATACCGTAAAGCTTCCGGCGGTGAACGGCGTAGCGCCCACCCAGGAGACCATCGCCAGCGGCGCATATCCCTACACCCTGGACTACTGTGCTGTGATCCGTAAGGATGAACCGGCAGGCTCCCCCGCCAGACAGCTGATCGCCTTCCTGCAAAGCGCCGCGGGCAAACAGCTGATCCAGGATACCGGCTTTATTGCCACGGAATAAACATAAAAACACGCTGATTAGAACACGTACCCTATATTGATTTGTGGATACTTGATGTATAATCCAAAAACGAAAGACAAATATTTCTATTTTTACTTTATTTAAGAATTTTTAAAATAATATTACAAATACGTAACAAAACACTTGACAAACCCGTCATAACCGAGTATGATAGATGTTGGCTTGGGTGGGACCAAGCTATAAATAAATATCCCCCCGTATAACGGGGGGTATTTCATTTTCGGGCATAGCCCT
>CBCTZG010000097.1:0-9195 GCA_965151315.1 uncultured Clostridia bacterium | reverse complement strand
GGTTAACCTTTATAGAACCACGCGACTATCGCGTGGTTTTCGGTATACAAAAAAGGGGACTGCCTTTAGCAGTCCCCTGGTAGAGATGTTTTTATTCAAGCGTTAATTAGCTGTTAAGTATCATATTCCTAAGTATTAGTTATTGCACATACAAGTAACAATAACGATGATAATCAGAACCCATAAAATCATATCCAAATCGAAACTGCATCCAAAGCTGTTTCCGCATCCGCAATCACCCATGGTATATGCCTCCTTTCTGATATTCATTCGCGGCAGGCCTCAAACAAAAGCGCTTTATTAACAAGATTCGCCGCAAAAGCAACAGATAATAAGGATGATTATGATGATCCAAATTATCAAATCGTCTTCCAGGAACGATATCATTTTTGATCAGCCTCCTCATTGTCTATTGTAATATTATAATATGTGGGGAGGGCAAATTTGGTAGCTTGTCTTGAAATTTTTTTAGAAATAATGTATAATAGGAAAATCAAGAACAGAAAGGCGGAAAAGCTTTGGAACAATCGAAAATCGACCGGATCAACGCGCTGGCCAGAAAATCCAGAAAGACATCCTTGACGCCGGCGGAGCAGGAAGAGCAGGCGGCCCTGCGGGCGGAATATCTGGCGGCTGTGCGGCGGAATTTCCGCAGTACGCTGGAAAGCATTAGATTTGCAGAGGATTCCGGAAAAAAAGTAATTAAATAGAAAGTTTATCCGGTTTGCCTATGGACAAAAAGCCGGGAATATACTATAATAGGTAGCATGAGATTTGGAAAGGCGGAGTTTATATGTCGTTTATAGCACCGAAAAATTATCAGCCAACCCTGCCTGGACGGGAAACGGAACGGGCTATCAAGTTCATCCGGGATACCTTCCAGCGGGAATTGACGGAAAAATTAAATTTGCAGCGGATTTCGGCCCCGCTTTTTGTCCGGCCGGAAACAGGGCTGAATGATAATTTAAACGGTGTAGAGCGGCCGGTAAGCTTTGACGTACCCGCGTTGGGCGGCGGGATCTGCGAGATTGTGCATTCCTTGGCAAAGTGGAAGCGGATGACCCTGGGGAAATACGGCTTTGCGCCCGGCGAAGGGCTGTATACGGATATGAACGCCATTCGCCGGGACGAGGATTTGGATAATCTGCATTCCATGTATGTAGACCAATGGGACTGGTGCCGGGTGATCCGCCGGGAGGAACGGACAAAGGAGACCCTCCGGGAAACCGTCCGGCTGATCTATGATGCCATCTACCATACCCAGGCGGCGGTGGCGCGGAAGTATCCGGCCCTGGAGAATTATCTTCCCCGGGAGATTTCCTTTGTGACGACCCAGGAGCTTTTGGATATGTATCCGTCGCTGTCCCCAAAGGAGCGGGAGTACCAGATCGTGAAGGCCCAGGGGGCCGTATTCCTGATGGAGATCGGCGATGTGCTGTCCAATGGGGAGAAGCATGACGGCCGGGCGCCGGACTATGACGACTGGAAGTTAAACGGGGATATTTTGGTTTATTATCCTGTGCTGGACACGGCCTTTGAGCTTTCCAGCATGGGGATCCGGGTAGATGCCGAAAGCCTGCGCAGCCAATGCAAAAAGGCGGGGACGGAGGATCGGCTGGCCCTGGAGTTCCATCGGGGAATCCTAGAAGAAACACTGCCTTTTACCATCGGCGGCGGCATTGGCCAGTCCAGGCTTTGCATGTTTATGCTGGGCAAGGCCCATATCGGCGAGGTGCAGGCTTCCGTTTGGGACAGTGAGACGCTGCGGATCTGCCAGGAGCAGGGGATCCGGTTATTATAAGATAAAATGTCCGCGGTTTTGCGCGGATAGGATTTGGAGGAAACCATGAAAACGATTGTGAAAAAATTATTCCGGGAAACAGAAGCCTTCGGCGGCAAAGAGATTACAGTGTCCGGCTGGGTTCGGACCATCCGGATATCGAAAAGCTTTGGGTTTATCGAACTGAACGACGGCAGTTTTTTCAAAAATCTGCAGATCGTGATTGAGGCGGACAAGCTGGAGAATTTTGATACCGTGGCCAAGCTCAACGTGGGTTCGGCCCTGACAGCTACCGGTATTTTAGAATTGACGCCGGGGGCCAAGCAGCCCTTTGAGCTGAAGGCTGCGGCTATTGAAATCAACGGCACGTCCACGCCGGATTATCCACTGCAGAAAAAGCGCCATACCTTTGAATATCTGCGGACCCAGGCCCACCTGCGGCCCAGGACCAATACGTTTTCCGCTGTATTCCGTGTGCGCTCTATGATCGCCTTTGCGATCCACCAGTTTTTCCAGGAGCGGGGTTTTGTGTATGTGCATACGCCGATCATTACCGCCAGCGACTGTGAGGGTGCGGGAGAAATGTTCCAGGTAACTACCCTGGATATGCAGAATCCCCCGAAAACAAAGGCGGGCGGGATCGACTACAGCCAGGACTTTTTCGGCAAGGCGGCTAACCTGACGGTCAGCGGCCAGCTGAACGCAGAAACCTACTGCATGGCCTTCCGGAATGTATACACCTTTGGCCCCACCTTCCGGGCGGAAAATTCCAACACCACCCGGCATGCGGCGGAATTTTGGATGATTGAGCCAGAGATCGCCTTTGCGGATTTGCAGGACGACATGGCGCTTGCGGAGGATATGCTCAAGTATATTATTAACTATTGCCTGGAAAACGCGCCGGAGGAAATGGAGTTTTTCAACAATTTTGTAGATAAGGGCCTTTTAGAACGGCTCAATAACGTAGTCAGCAACCAGTTTGCCCATGTCACCTATACAGAGGCGATTGAGATCCTGCAAAAAAACAAGGATCAATTTGAATACCCGGTAGATTGGGGCAGCGACCTGCAGACAGAGCACGAACGGTATCTGACCGAGGTTGTATTTCAGCGGCCTGTTTTTGTGACGGATTACCCGAAAGAAATCAAGGCCTTTTATATGAAGCTGAACCCGGATAAAAAGACGGTGGCGGCAATGGATTTGTTGACACCGGGAATCGGAGAGATCATCGGGGGCAGCCAGCGGGAAGAGGATTATGATCTGCTGCTTAGCCGGATCCAGGAGCTGGGCATGAAAGCGGAGGATTACAGCTGGTACCTGGACTTGCGCAAATACGGCACAAACAAGCATGCCGGCTTTGGGCTGGGCTTTGAACGGGCGGTAATGTATATCACCGGCATGAGCAACATCCGGGACGTGCTGCCGTTCCCGCGGACGGTGGGTTCAGCGGAATTTTAAATCAACGGGAAAGAGGGCGTTGGAATGCTGAAATATATTGTAATGCTGGTTGTCCTGTTCCTGGCGTTTATGACCAATCTATGGCTGGGTATCGCGGTGACGGTGATTCTGGTGGGATATACGCTGTATAAGGCGGTTCCGTCCCTGTACGCGGCCCAGGGCAATAAAGCTTTTTCGGACGGGGATATGGCCGGGGCCCGGAAATGGTACCGGAAGGCCTATGATACAGGCCGAGCCAGCCTGAATTTGAAAACGGGATATGGCATACTTTTGATGCGCCTGGGGGCCTATGAAACAGCGGAAACAGTTTTTAACGAGATCATTTTGGATAAATCGATCCCCAAGGATAAAAAAAACAATCCGAAACAATACCGGGCGCTTTTGTATTATAAGCTGGGCCGGCCTGCTGACGCGCTGGAAGAGGCGGAGGAGCTGTTTGAGGGATACCGCAATTCCACGATGTATGGGCTTTTAGGATACCTGAAGCTAGCCACGGGACAGCCTATTGACGAGACCTTGGATTTTTGCCTGGAGGCTTACGACTATAACGCGGACGACCGGGATATTCAGGATAACTTGGTATTGGCCTATTATAAAAAAGGCCAGTATGACAAAGCGAAGGAATATGCAGATCAGCTGGCCGAGGCGCATCCGCAATTTGTGGAGGCTATGTACCACAGCGCCCTGATCGCGCTGGCGCTGGGCGACCGGGACGGCGCGAAGGCCTTTGCGGAAAAGATCAGCGGCTGTAAAAGGACAGGCCTGACCACGATTTCCGAGGCGGAGGTCGAAGAACTGAAAAATACGCTGGGCATGGCCTAATGTCCGGCGTGATTTGCGCCTGCCCTTTGGGCGGGCGTATTTTATCAGTATTGGAGTGAATCAGCATGCTGCAATTTAAATTGATTGAAAACAGGCTGGGGTATGAATTGGCCAAAGCTGTCCGGGAGGAGGTCTTTATGGCTGAACAGGGCTACCCCTTTGATTATGATCAGCGGGATGAGACCGCCTGGCATATTATCGGCTGGGACGGTGACACAGCTATTGCCGCCGGAAGATTGTTCCGGATTGACGGCTATGTATTTGGCATCGGCCGGATCGCGGTGAAAAAGGAATACCGGGGCCAGTATATCGGGGATACGGTGATGCGGGCGCTGGAGGATAAAGCGGTACAGCTGGGGGCGGCCTTTATTGAGCTATATGCCCAGGTACAGGCTGTTGGTTTCTATCAGAAGCAGGGGTATGCGTCCGTTGGGGAACCGTGCATATACGATGGGACGCCGCACCAGAAAATGCGCAGGGATCTCTCAAAGATCCGCGACTGCCGGGGGTGTGCCTATGAATAAACCGTTAGCCGACAGGCTCCGGCCCGCCTCATTAGAGGAGGTGTTTGGCCAGCGGCATTTGATCGGGCCGGGAAAGCTGCTTTCGAAAATTATTGAAAGCGGTGAAGCGCCGAATATGATTTTTTATGGGCCCAGCGGCGTAGGAAAAACCACCATCGCCAATATTATTTCCGCTAAAACCGGGAAAAAGCTGTATAAGCTGAACGCGACTACGGCTTCGGTTTCTGATGTGCGGGACATTATCAATTCCCTGGACAGCTTTATGACCATGGATGGGGTCCTGCTGTATTTGGACGAGATTCAGCACTTTAATAAAAAGCAGCAGCAGTCCCTGCTGGAATTTATGGAAAACGGGAAAATCACCCTGATCGCCAGCACAACGGAAAATCCGTATTTTTATGTATATAACGCTGTGCTGTCCCGGTCAGTGGTATTTGAATTTAAGCCCCTGGAGCCGGCAGATGTGGAGCAGGCGCTGGCTCGGGCAGTCAGGCTTTTGCAGGAAACAGACTACCGGGACTATACCCTGGAGATTGGCGAAGATGTGCTCCGGCATATGGCGAATACAGCCTCCGGCGACGTGCGAAAGGCATTGAACGCCTTGGAAATCAGTCTGTTGGCCTCCCAGCCGGACGCGGCGGGAAAGCTGACGGTTTCTCTCGAACTGGCGGAGCAGGCGACCCAGAAAAAAGCCATGCGCTATGACCGGGACGGGGACAGCCATTATGATATTATCAGCGCCTTCCAAAAATCCATCCGGGGCAGCGACCCGGATGCGGCTATCCATTATCTGGCCCGGCTAGTTTCCGCAGAAGATTTGCAGATCATCTGCCGTCGGCTTTTGGTAGCGGCGGCGGAGGATGTGGGGCTTGCTTATCCTCAGGCGATGGCGATTACCAAGGCTTGTGTGGACAGCGCCCTGCAGCTGGGATTCCCGGAGGCCAGGATTCCGCTGGCGGAGGCCGTACTGCTTCTAGCCACGGCGCCCAAATCCAATTCTGGTATTATGGCTATCGACGCCGCTATGCGGGATCTTGAGACTATGGATACCGGCAATATCCCGGCCCACTTGCAGGACAGCCACTACAGCGGCGCAAAAAAAATGGGACGGGGACTGACCTACAAGTATCCCCACGATTACCCAAACCATTATACACCCCAGCAGTATTTGCCGGACGCTATCCGGGACCGGCAGTATTATGTGCCGGGGGATAATAAAAATGAACGGCTTTCCAGCGCGTATTGGGAAGAAGTTAAGAAAAAGGGGCGGGAATAATGGGCCGCACAAACCGTGGCTGGGCTTGGAAACCGGGGAGCGTTGTCTGGATTGCCGGCCGCCCGGCGGGACGGACAGCGGGCTGACGACCGGCGTGAAGCCTGGATCACAGCGGGGCCTTTGCAGATCCTAGCAGTTTCTTTGGGAATAGGGCGGTTTTAGTTGGGATATACTGGATTTGGAGCTGCGGTGTCACTGATGGCCTGCGGTGCGGAATGCCTGCTCTCGGGCGGTGTTGATGGAATTGTGATCCTGACCGGGAATGTGAATCGATCGGGATCGATGGGGCAAGGAATTTAGGAAATAAGGAGAATTTGCTATGCAAGATGGTTTTTTACAGGTTTGCGCCGCCACACCGCATATCAGCGTGGCGGACTGTGCGTATAATGGAGCTCAGATCATTCAGTGCATTCGGGCGGCGGCTGAAAACCAAGCAAAGGTCTGCGTACTGCCGGAGCTGTGCGTGACTGGTTATACCTGCGGGGATCTGTTTTTCCAACAGACACTTCTGGAGGCTGCACAGCAGCAGGTTTTGTACATTGCCCAGCAAACGGCGGAACTCGATATCCTGTCTGTTGTAGGCAGCCCTCTGTCCTGGTCGGGCAAGCTTTATAACTGTGCGTTTTTGCTCTACCGGGGGAAGGTGCTGGGAATCGTGCCGAAAATTTGTGTGCCGAACTACAGCGAGTTTTATGAGCTGCGGCATTTCGTGGCTGGTGAAAAGGAATGCCGCCTGATCCCATTTGGCGGCGCCCAAGTGCCTTTTGGCGCGAACCTGTTGGTAGCGGACAAAAATATGCCGGCGTTTGTGCTGGCAGCAGAGATCTGCGAGGATCTCTGGTCTGTAACGCCGCCCTCCAATTTCCATGCGGAAGCCGGTGCTACTGTGATTGTCAATATTTCCGCCAGCAACGCGGTGGCCGCGAAGGCAGACTATCGGGCGGATCTGGTACGGATGCAGTCGGCAAAGCTGTATGCGGCATATATCTATGCAGATGCCGGAGAAGGGGAATCTACAACGGATCTTGTCTTTGCCGGGGATAACATGATCGCGGAAAACGGCACAATCTTAGCCAGAAGCCAACGATTTGTCAATCAAAATGTATATGCCCAAATCGATTTGGAAAGACTGATACATGAGAGAAGAAGAACCACCACATTTGAAAACAGGACTGGCCATATGATCTGCTATACGGAATTTCAGCTTACACAAACAAAGCTTGACCGGCAGATTGATAAATTTCCATTTGTTCCCCAGGAAACGGCAAAACGGGAACAGCGGGCAGAAGAAATTCTGACCATCCAGGCCATGGGGCTGAAAAAACGGCTCAGCCATTCCCGGGCAAAAACGGCGGTGATCGGCGTGTCCGGCGGCCTTGACTCTACGCTGGCCATGCTTATCGCAGTCCGAGCGTTTGACCTGCTAGGCGCGGACCGGAAAAATATCATTGCGGTGACCATGCCTTGTTTCGGCACTACGGTCAGAACAAAAAATAACGCTCTGGAGCTGGCGGCATCCTTGAGCGTCACACTGCGAGAGGTGCCGATCGCCAATGCGGTTCAAGGGCATTTTGAAGATATTGGCCATGATCCGGCGTCGCAGGATGTGACATATGAAAACGCCCAGGCCAGAGAACGAACCCAGGTGCTGATGGATATTGCAAATCAGGAAGGCGGGCTTGTGATCGGGACCGGCGATTTATCGGAGCTGGCCCTGGGCTGGGCGACTTACAACGGCGACCATATGTCTATGTACGGCGTAAATGCCGGCGTCCCGAAAACCCTGATCCGATATCTGGTGGATTATGAAGCAAAAAAAACGGGAAATTCGGCATTGTCGAAAACCCTGCGGGATATTTTGGATACACCGGTGAGCCCGGAGCTTCTTCCGCCGGCCGACGGCCAGATCGCGCAGAAAACGGAGCAGATCGTGGGCCCGTATGCCTTGCATGATTTTTTTCTGTTTTATGCGGTTCGGCTTGGATACAAGCCGAAAAAAATTCTACGGCTGGCGCAAAAAGCGTTTGCCGGCGAATATGACCGGGATTTTATCTTGGCCTGGCTGCGGGTATTTTATAAAAGGTTTTTTCAACAGCAGTTTAAACGATCCTGCGTACCGGACGGCCCGAAGGTGGGCAGCGTAGCCTTATCGCCCAGAGGAGACTGGCGGATGCCCAGCGACGCTTCTTCTCAACTTTGGCTGAAGGAGCTTGAGGAGCTTGAAAAAAGGTAAAATTTATCTGACAATTTCGGCGTTTATCTATGGGGTCACACCAATTTTAGCAAAAGCAGCATACAGCGGCGGGGGAAATGGGATGACTGTGACATTTTACCGGGCATTCCTAAGCCTGCCGCTGCTCTTTTTGTTCCTGCGGCAGAGGAAAGTGAAGGTTGGACTGACAAAGCCGGAGCTGAAAAAAATCCTGCTGCTTTCCGTGTTTGGCAACGCGATGACAATCATTTGCCTATACGTTGCGTATGATCTCATATCTGTGGGGCTGGCAACGGTGCTTCATTATATTTATCCACTTTTGATTGTGATTTTCTGCGCCATGTTTTATCACGAAAAAATGACGAGGAATAAAATCATTGCCACTGTATTGGTAACCGTGGGCGTCCTGCTGTTTATGGACTTCAATAACCGTAACGACATATTGGGGATTATCTGTGCCTTGCTGTCCGGAGTGTTTTATGCGTTTAATGTGATTTATTTGGACAAATCTGGGTTGGATCGGATGGATTATGTGAAGCTGACCTTCTATATATCTCTGTTTATGAGTATATCGGTACTGCTGGTCACTTTGGGAAGCGGGCAGTTTACCTTTGCTATGTCCGGAGGAGCGTGGATTGCCGTATTTCTGATTTCGTTATTGATCAGCCTGTTTGCGCTGCCTCTGTTCCAGCTGGGTGTTTTGTATGAAGGGGCATCAACTGCTGGTATACTTTCTACTATAGAGCCCATTACAGGAGTAATTGTGGGCGCCTTGTTTTTGAACGAGCGGTTAAACATTTTTGGGGTCATTGGCTGTATACTGATTTTGGCCGGTGTGATCTTAATTGAAAAGGGAAAATAAAATAACACAAAAATATTCTGGAAACAACTGTCTTTTTGTGCAGGAATTTGTCCGAAAAGTATTGACAAAATAGAAAAAAAGCGGTATGATATATAAGTCGTCACAAGAAATGTTAAGGCAAGAAAAAATACTTTGAAAATATTGAAAAAAGTTCTTGACAATTCTCCGTTGATGTGATATTATATTGGAGCTGTCAAAAAAACAGCCGTTTGTACATTGAAAAATAAACAGTGCAGAGTTCTTGTCAGCGAATGAGAGATC
>CBCTZG010000096.1:0-9676 GCA_965151315.1 uncultured Clostridia bacterium | reverse complement strand
AAACCTACATTTTTTCCTCGGCGTTTTCTTTCATTTTATCACTGGCGTTGACACTTCAACCGCGATTTTGCTGTTGGCAGACTCGCCCCCGTAATGGCCGCAATCTCTTTTAGTTTTCTGTCATGGTAAAACCGTAAAATAACAACCTCTTTTTGCATATCCGGGAGCCGGTCAATGGCTTGCTGTATGATTTTAGCGTCCTCTTGCCGCAAAACTTCTTCCGAAATGTTTAGATTGCTTGGAACGGCAGAAAGCGTGTCCATATCCACTATATCGGGAGACTTCTTTTTGAAGTGGTTATTGCAGGTATTCACCGCAATCGTGAGCAGGAAGTTAATAAACTTTCCCGTCAATCGGTATTGCTGAATATGCTCTATCAACTTCAAGAAAGTGTCCTGCGTCAAATCGGCGGCAAGTGCCGTATCTCCATTACAGCGACGAACACAAAACTGATAGATATTTTGATAATATTTCCGTACCAATGTTTCAAAGGCTTCGGGATCTCCGTTTTGTATGCGCCGTATCAAAATATAATCTTCTATGTTCATCACCTACTTTCTGCTGTAAAGTACCTTACATAATATTAACAACTACACCGCCAAAAAGGATTTAAGGTTTCAAATATTTTTCTGCGCAATATGTTGCTCCATATCATATAAGTGCCCAAAATAGGAATAAAGGCAACGGCCTGTATTGCAAGACCGTTGCCCGTTTACTACTTTGGTTCTGCGTTTATGCGTATGGTTCGTTGGTAACAGATATATTGTTGATTTGCTGCATTCAGCTTTTCAGACAGCATAGCTGAAAATTTTGAGGATCATATCTTTCCAAGGTTTCAACTGGGTATTGTATTCATAAACTTGTATGAAATCTTTTGGTCTAATTGATGATGCAAAGTATGGTTACGCAAAATAAGCAGATTTGAAAGAATCAATCCGCAGTAATATACATTTTATTCCTGCTCCGAATCTGACGGAAAGGCCAGCCATTTACTTGCATATGTATCCAAGTAGAATCTGTTCCCAAACTCATTTTCAACCCATCTATTTTTTACATGATACCACCCGCGGAGCTCGTTTCGTAGAATATTGTCCGTTGAAATAGGTTCTAACCAAATCTCATCATAAGATTGGATTTCGGATTTTGAAATCGGTGGTTCATGTGTGAGTGCTGGTTCAGCAAATGCAGGAGTCATTCCAAAGATTTCGCCGACATCGCAGAAGGAAACTGAAAAGTTATTTGTCGTGATAAGTTTTTTCTCTATTGCGTCAACAATTAACCAACCGAACTTAGAAGACCAAACAGGGTATCCATGCATAACGGGAAGTGCTTCAATTGAAATGGATTCTTTCATATGATTGGTTAATTGCTTTGTTCTTCCAAGTAGGAAATCGGTTGTTACACCATATAGATCCGCCATTTTTTCTAAACTGTCAACAGAAGGAGATTTACGCCCGGTTTCCCACGCGCTCAAAGTAGGCTGCGAAACGCCAAGCAATTCCGCTGCTTCTACTGTTTTTAAATTTTTGAATTGTCGTGCGAGTTTAAATTGTCTCGCCATTTGTCTCACCTTCTGACATTTCATTTCCTATGTTTCTTTTTAAATATTTTCCACTTTTTATCCGGGCATCGGATGGTTTTCCTGCATCTTCAGGCAACATCCACGTATTGCCTACCTTTTGCGCATCAGGTATCCTGCCTTCTGTACATAAAACGGCAACTCTGCGGCTTGACAAGCCCCATTTTCTCCCTGCTTCAGTTGTTGAAATAAACTTCACGATTTTCACTCCATCTTTGTTGGTATACTTATATTATATTCAGTTCGCGGAATAATATCAAGTCATTTGTAGAAATTTGTAGTTGCAAATCAAATGGTTTTTCAGTGTAATTAATATAGAAAAAACAAAAGGAGGTTTTCGGTATGAAGAAAACATGGAAAATCACAGTATTTACATTATTGATGGCTCTGTTAATTTCTTCTGTCATACCGGCTTACGCAGAAGAAATTCCACGGGAATCCCTTCCGCGCAACACACCACCCGGAAGCATTCCGGTTGCAGAACGGCTGATCAGCGGGATACTGGATGAAGTGGCGGCAGGTATGGGATACAGCGATGCAAAGATAAAAGCGCATAACACGATCCTGAATGCTGTACTCGCAAATGAAACAGACGGTTATGGATTTGCTATTTTGAAAGCCATCGCAAATAATGCCATTTTTGAGTATCGTGATATGTATCTACGTCCCGAATATTATAAGCAGGCAGAAGAGCAGGTGCGTGTGTTGATCTCTGATTTGATCGAGCAAGTGAAAAACGGTGGAAACTATGAAGAAGCACGAAAGGCTGCTTATACCCGTATCTATCAGACAGCAGACCCCTCCTATAACCCGGATGAATATTACTTAATGGATTTTTGTTATTGGGACGTTCCTGCTGTCGATTCTGCCCTGTTCAACCGTGCACGTAAATTGCTTTTGGATGCACAGGAATACTATGAGGCAAATCATTAAAAGTTTATCCATTATATTTACTAACAGCCCCCTGCGATAAAGACAGGCGGGCTGTCTTTTATTTCACATAAAACGCTGCGGTGTTGACTTCGGATAGCCATCCCAATATAATTTTTATAAGAAATAAAAATTTTTTTAAAATTCATGCAACGAATAAAGAAATTTTCTCACTATATCAGTATAGGCCTAAAATATAAAAGGAGCTCAAACAATGGAGGATGAAAAAATTATTGACTTATACTTTGAAAGAAATGAAAATGCTGTTGCAGAAACAGCGTTAAAATACGGTAGAATGCTTCGCGCGATTGCATACGGTATCTTAAAAAATTATCCGGACAGCGAGGAATGCGAAAACGATACCTATCATATTGTGTGGAACAAGATACCGCCGGAAAGACCGTCGTATTTTTCTGCATTTTTAGGACGTATCGTGCGAAATATCTCGTTTGGCAAATATAACTATAATAATGCCGCCAAGCGTAATCCGGATGTTGAGGTGAGCTTATCGGAGTTAGAAAACTGTATCAGTGCCGGAAACACGACAGAACAGCATTATGACTGTCAAAGGACCGCGAAATATATCAGCGATTTTCTAAAAAAGCTTCCGGTGACAAAGCGTGTGATCTTTATTCGCCGGTATTGGTACTGCGATAGTATTTTGCAAATTTCAGAAAAGTACGGATTCAGCGAAAGCAAAGTGAAATCTATGCTGATGCGTATCAGAAATGAATTAAGAAAATATCTGGAAAGGCAGGGTGTTCGTGTATGAACAGAAACGATATTTTTGAAACGATCAGTCTTATCGATGACGAACTTATCGCAGAGGCTTCCGATTCGGTAAAACGGGTGCGCCGTATAAAGATCCGGAAAATCATAGTAATGGCTGCAGCGATAATTATGCTTTTAGGCGTGACGGTCTGGGCAGCGAATATTATACTGGGGAGTCGCGGTGGGCATTCTTTCAATATTCCCTCCTACTATACAATTCCCTCAAAGGATACGATGCTTAAAGATACCGGCATAGCTCCGAATATTCCGGAGAGTTGTTCTTCCGGCTTTGTCTTTGATAGTGGGTATATCATGTATAATGAGGATTTTGATACAGAAGGAAATTTGGTGCAGGAATACAAAGGGCTTCAGTTCGACTATAAGAAGGATGGAGCTAAGATAACGGCTTTCATTGATGCTGCAATTGCCGGTATTCAAGTCAAGGATCCTGATGTGACTAAGAGTTATAAAGGGAGTGAGTTGCTCTATTATTCTTATATAAACAAGCTGGTTCCGCCGGACTACCAACCGACCGCTGAAGATCAACAGGCAGAGCGAGACGGCAGCGTGATACTAAGCTATGGCACTGAGAAAATTGAAATGCATCATGTGCAGGGTATCGCATGGGAATATCAGGGGCTTAATTATGAGCTTTTAGCAATGGATATTGATATATCTGAGGACACGCTCTTTGAAATGGCAAAAGAAATGATCGACGCTCAGGATATACAATAGTATTGATATATCAATCATGAAATGATATGGAGGTAGATGAATGAAACGACAAACAAGAATTATTTCAATGATAATTACGGGGATCATGCTTATAAGCAGCTTTCCTGCTTTGGCATATGAGCAGGCTGATTTTGCCGGTACCGGCTTTGATCTGACAGACACGATACAAAGCGATGATCTCGGCGGTACAGTCTACCAGTTTGAGCATATCAAAACAGGTGCCGAGGTCATCTATGTGGACAACGGCGCAGAGCGGATGGATTTTACCATCGGCTTTAAAACGCCGCCTGCCGACAACAAGGGTGCTAACCATGTTTTGGAACATGCACTCTTTTGCGGCAGCGAGAAATATCCTGTGAAAAACATTATGCCCTATATCAGGGAAAATGCCGTAGCAGAGACACTAAACGGCGTCACAGCGGACGATATCACTCGGTATGAAATTAAAACCACCAACGAAACAGAGCTGTATAATCTGATGGATGTTTATCTGAGTGGTATTTTTCACCCGCTGTTTTTAACAGATGAAAATATTTTCAAGCAGCAGGGTATCCGTCTTGAATATACGGACAATGGCGTGCAGTACAACGGTGTTGTGTATAACGAGCTGAACCTCAAAAGCCTTGATACCGCAGAAAATTCTCTGAGTTTTATTGCCGACAGCCTTTATACATCGCTCTACGGAGATACCGCGCCTGCCTTCAACAGCGGCGGGACTGTGGATGCGCTTAAAGAGCTTACATATGAGGACCTTTTAAGAGTGTATCACACCTATTATGTTCCGTCCAACAGCATTACCTATCTTGCAGGAGAGCAGGATATCAAGAGGACGCTGTCCGTACTTAATACGTTTTTCAGTGAATCTGAAAAACAGGAGATACCGATAGCTTTTGAAGACACCAAGCAAACGCCGACGGAGACGTACAGCGAATATCATATCACGGCGGACACACAGACGGTTGATATCGGCTTTATGTCCTCCGGCGTACCGATGTCGGAACCTGCGGAAGAGATTTTTGCAAGAGAGATTATTTTTAACATGATTCAGCAGAAAATGAATGCAGTGAATGCCGTCAACTATACAAATGGCGGCAATGCAGGTGGAATTGCCAATATCACACTAATTACTTCAGAAGTTCCCATCGCGAGAAAAGATGAAGTAATTGCCGCCTATAATAAAATTCTTTCTGATTTTGCCACAAATGGATTTGATGAGGACATTCTTACCGGAGAAATAGACGCCTATTTTGAGACAAGACGTGATCCCTATTTTTATGACACGGCATTTGAAGTGTTCTGCGGAGTCCTCTATCAGGATGATCCGTTTGCTTTCACAAACTTGACGGCGATCGAGCAAAAATTAGAGTCAGATCTTTCGTTTTTTGAAGAGGTATTTGATAAGTATTTTTATGAAAATCCGTGCAGAAAAATCGTGGTGTCCGGCAACGGCTGGCAAAACGCGGAGGAAGAACTTCCTGAGTTTTCAGACGAAGAGATCGAACAGATCAAAGCAGATACTCTGGCGTTTGCGGTATGGGCGGAGGCTCCCGACGATCCCGAGGCTGTCGCCGCCATCCCGTCGCTGACAACCGATGAGGTAGCCAAAGCTCCGGGATACAAAGATGCGGAAAAAGAAACGACCGGCGGTATGGATTTTTATTTTACCGAAAAAAGTGGTTCGGATGTAGCCGATTTGTTTTTCCCGATACCGAATGAAAATGATCTGCTTGACTTGCAGCTTCTGCTGTCATTCTTAAATGACCGCGCGTCACAGCAGGGGCTTTCCGTCGGCTTTGGGCTTGCGGCGATGGAGAGCTATCGTGACAGCACCAAGATAAACCCCAAAATATCGGTGAATTTATACGGCGGAAGTGGCACCGCTGCCGACAGCTTTGAAAACGTCATAACCTTTTTGAAGGATGAAACACTGCTGAATGAAGCGGATCTCACGGCATATGTGAAATCTGCGCCGGAGGACATATTAAGCAACGGTTACCGCGACCCATATAACCTGTCCTATGAATTAAAACAGTCTTCCTCATCCGCCGGCAATGCGTTTTATGCCAACACAAGTGGCAGTATCGGACAGGGCTCCGTTCCATATTATCATTATCTTACCGCTTTGACCGATGATGTGATTCCTCAGAAATTAGAAAAAATGAAACAACTGCTCTCTGATGCATTGCTCGGCAGTCTGCCAACTGTGGAATATGTGGGAGAAAGAAATGGTTTTGATGCGGTGAAAGCAAAGGTAACCGCTGTATTTCAGTCAGCAGAGCAAAAAACTGAAGCACAAATTACACTGCCTGTCGGATACAACTCAGCGGCGATCATTACAGATCTGCCCGACGCAACGCATTTTATGCTGTCCGGTAATTATGCGGAAAGCGGTTATACCTATTCAGGAAAAATGAATATTTTAGGGAAGGTCTTGACTTCTAAATATATGCTGCCAATTCTGCGCGGAAGGTATGGCGCATACGGTGCAGGCGTGAATTTTGACGTAACCGGAGTAACCTGCTCTGCTACGGGATTATCAGATATTGACCTCGTCGTGGAGGTATGGCAGGGCATGGGTGATTACCTGCGTAATATTGAGATCACGCAGAAGGAGATCGAAGCGATCATCGTTCCCGCTGTGATGGAATTTGATATGTATTATAATGATTCCGATTATGGCGCAACCATGGCTTTCAGCGAGAAGACTGCGCAGGACATTGCGCGTACACGGGAGGAAATGCTATCAGTTACTGTAGAGGATTTAAGAGGATACGCTGATATGATGGATGCTATAGTATCACAGGGGCATATTTTTGCGGTGACCGGCATAGATGGCACGGACAGCACGGCGGTTGATTTCGGATATTACGCGAATGCCAATACGCTGGAGGTCTCACCGAGACTAACAAAAACACCCAGTAGCTATATAACAGGAAAAACAGAGAACACTTTGTGTCCTGATGAAATTCTCACAAGAGCTGAATCCGCCGCACTTATCGCACGTCTAACAGCAGACAAACGGACTGCGCAGGGAAACTCTATGTTTTCTGATGTGAACGAAGCCGACTGGTATTATGACGCTGTTGTTTCCCTTGCGGAAAAAAGAATACTGAACGGTTACGAGGACGGAACTTTCCGTCCAAACGAACAGATAACACGTGCGGAATTCGCGGCAATGCTCTCGCAGTTCATATATGGAGACAGCACCTCTAACGGAACCGGGTACAGTGACATTACCGATCAGGATTGGTTTTACGAGCCAGTCATGAAGATGGCGGATAGCGGTTATTTAACTGGATATGAAGATCAGACAATGCATCCGGGTGATGCTGTTACAAGAGCTGAGGCTGTGACGATATTAAACCGCATGACTGGGAAAGCATATTTGGATACCATACAAAACCCGTTTACAGACATTGAAGGTCATTGGGCATATGAAGATATCCTTGCGGCGTGCAGCAATTAATCTTTATATATGTGGAATATCTTAAAAATATAAAAATTCGGCGGCTAAACATAATACTAATTGTGTTTAGCTGCCGTCGTTTTTTACCGTCGGTATCTATCTTGAGTTAAACACAATCATATGCGTAGCTGCCGCAAATGAGTTAAACATAATTATTCGGTTGCAAATGCTCCTTACTTTCGGTGTAATTATAATAAACACAACAGAAAGGAACGGATCAAAATGACAGAAGAATTTTCTGAGTATTTGAAAGAAAGCGGTAAATCAAAAAATACCATCAAAACATATTGCAGAAATATCAGTTTGTTTTTCAGTTGGTGCCGCGACAGCTTTGGAGAGGAACCAACGCGGCTGTACCGCGCAAACGTACTGGAGTACATCTCATATATGCGCAACATTAAACAATATGATCCGCGGACGGTAAATAACCATCTATCTTCACTGAAAACATTAAACACCTATTTTATAAAAAAGGGCATTCAAAATGAATCTGCGGTGCTGGACGGTGATTTTATGAAGGTTCAGATCCAATATGCCAGCCCGTGTACCGTTGAGAAAAAGGATGTGGAATCATTCCGGCAAAGACTACTGGAGCACGGCAGCAAACGGGATTATGCAATCGTTACGCTTTATGTCTATACCGGCATCAGGCGAAGTGAATGTGTATCACTCAGACTGGATCAGGTGGATCTGATATCCAGAGAGATTCGTATTGTCGGGAAAGGCAATAAGCAACGGATTGTTTATATCAATGACAAGGCCGTCCATGCGATTCGTGAATATTTGAAAGAGAGGGATTCAGACAGTCCGTATCTGTTCGTAAGCCGCCAAAGTGATAAGCTGACGCCCTCCCGCATCAACCAGATATTTAATAAGTATTCGGATACCATCACGCCCAAAACGCTGCGTCATTATTTTTGCTCCAATGCGTTGGAAAACGGTTACTCTATTCATGAAGTAGCAAACCAGGCCGGACACAGCAATGTGCAGACCACACTGATTTACAGTAATCCGACGGCTAAAGAAATGAAGGACAAAGCAAACAGACTGTAGCAAAGAAAATAGAGGAAGGATATATCATAATAAATTTTACAAACGATGTATTCAATTGAAAATGCCTCTTGACAAAGTAAAAGAAATAGTATATAATACAAACAGACCGTCGGTTTGAAATGGAGGTGAACAATTATGGCTCGGAATAAATATCCTGAACAAACGGTGAAATCCATTTTAGACGCTGCGCAGGAATTGTTTATCGAGCATGGCTATGAGCATACTTCATTGCAGGATATTATTAATAAAACAAAATTATCAAAGGGTGCAATCTACCATCATTTCGCATCGAAAGAAGAGATTTTTGTAGCTATGGTAAAACGAATTGGTGAAGATAATTCAGAAATATTGGCTAAAGTAAGAGATGATAAGTCATTAAACGGCTATGAAAAGTTAAAAGCAATATTTAAGGCCGCAATATTTAATACAAACCAAGATATTCTGTTGACAGCAGCGCCAAATCTTTTAGAAAACCCTCGGCTTTTAGCAATGCAATTTAGAGATATATTTGATGTTGTTGTACCTGACTTTATTCTTCCTATTTTGCAGGAGGCAATTGATGACGGCTCAATTCAAACAGACTATCCGAAAGAATTGGCTGAAGCCATGATGATTTTAGCAAATTTATGGCTCAATCCTCTTGTGCATGAATCGGAGGAATCAGATATTGAACGAAAATGTATTGCAATGAATAAAATGCTTATCGGATTAGGTGTAGACTTAATTGATGATGAAATGATTGCAAGATATAAACAATATTGTAAGCAAATAAAGAAATAAAAATAAGCTGCTCATGAGGAGCAGTTTATTTTGGAGCACATACAAACCGCAAGTCGGTTTGTTGGAAAGGAATCTATTATGAAAACAATAAAATTATTTAACCGGGATTTTTCAATGGTAGTAATTGGGCAGATCATATCTCTGTTTGGAAATGCGATTTTGCGGTTTGCTTTGCCGCTGTACCTATTAAGAGAAACAAATTCTTCAGTCTTATTTGGTACAGTAACAGCTTGTTCATTTATCCCTATGGTTGTATTCTCGTTGCTTGGCGGTGTTATTGCAGATAGGGAGAATAAGAGAAACATTATGGTTGTGCTGGACTTTTTTACAGCGTTTATTATCATTGTATTTCATATAATACT
>CBCTZG010000095.1:0-9714 GCA_965151315.1 uncultured Clostridia bacterium | reverse complement strand
GAGCCAGGGCAAATACATATTGATAAATCGCCTTCCACGCTTCATCGCAGAATCCATCTGGTTTTGCGTAATCCGCATAAAAGGTTTGCCCTTCCCGCACATCATCGGGCAGGCCATCAAACCAGGCACACCGTATTCTTCCGCTAATTCCTTGTTCAGGGTGGTTTGGAGTACTGTGATTTTTACTTTCTTCATCACGTATACCTGCCCTTTATCATTCATATTCTATCGTAGCCGGGGGTTTGGAAGTAATATCATATACCACCCGGCTCACATGGGCCACCTCATTGACAATCCGGTTCGAGCACCGCTCCAGTATATCATAAGGGATCCGGGCCCAGTCCGCTGTCATGAAATCCGTGGTAGTGACTGCCCGGAGCGCGATCGTATAATCATATGTACGGCCGTCGCCCATCACGCCTACGCTCCGCATATCCGTGATTACCGCGAAATATTGGTTGATGCTGCGGTCCAGGCCGGCGTCCGCGATTTCCGCCCGGAAAACGGCGTCCGCTTCCCGCAGGATTTCCAGCTTTTCCCGGGTAATCTCCCCGATCACCCGCACGGCCAGCCCCGGCCCTGGGAACGGCTGCCGCCACACCAGCTTTTCCGGAATTCCCAGCTCGATTCCCAGCTGGCGTACCTCGTCCTTAAACAGATCCCGCAGAGGCTCGATGATCTCCTGGAAATCCACATGCGCCGGCAGCCCCCCCACGTTGTGGTGGCTTTTGATGACCGACGCGTCGCCGGCGCCGCTTTCAATCACGTCCGGGTAGATCGTCCCCTGGGCCAAATAGTCCACTCTGCCGATTTTCTTTGCTTCCGTCTCAAATACCCGGATAAACTCCTCGCCGATGACCTTCCGCTTCTGCTCCGGTACAGATACGCCAGCCAGCTGGTTCAAAAACCGATCCTGGGCGTTGATCCGGATCATATTAATATCAAACTGTTGTTTAAACACGGCCTCTACCTCGTCGCCCTCATCTTTGCGCAAAAGGCCGTTATCCACAAAAATACAGGTCAGCTGTTTACCCACGGCCTTATGAAGCAGCACCGCCGCGACAGAGCTGTCTACACCGCCGGACAGGGCCAGCAGCACTTTTTTGTTCCCGATTTTTTCCCGCAGGGCCAAAACCGACTCCCGCGCGAAATCAGCCATCTGCCAGTCTCCTCGGCAGCCGCAGATGTTAAACAGGAAATTTTTAAGCATCTGCTTTCCAAAGGGGGTATGGTCCACCTCCGGATGGAACTGTACGCTATATAGCTTCCTTTCCCCATTTTCGTACGCTGCCGCCGGGCAGGTTTCCGTTTTTGCCGTCACCCGGAATCCCGCCGGCACCGTCTCCACAAAATCGGTATGGCTCATCCAGCAGCTCTGCGCTTTCTCAATCCCAGCAAACAGCGGGCTCTCTTCCAGCTGGATTTTTGTTTTCCCATATTCCCGTTTCTGGGCTGGGGCAACCCTGCCGCCCAGCGCTTGGGCCATCAGCTGGCTTCCATAGCAGATCCCCAAAACAGGGATCCCCATGGAAAAGACCTCCGGCCGGCACTTCGGCGCGTTTTCCCCGTAAACGCTATTGGGGCCGCCGGTAAAAATAATCCCAACCGGATTCTTTTTTCGGATTTGCTCTATATCCGCAGAATACGGCATAACCTCACAATATACATTGCACTCCCGCACACGCCTTGCAATCAGCTGGTTATACTGACCCCCAAAATCCAAGACGATTACTGTTTCATTCTTCATAGCTGGCCTCCCGTCCGTGATATCAGAGGTATTATATCATTTTATGGAAGGTAATTCAAGAATTTATCGAATTTTGTACGGAATTTCTTTATTCCGCCCTGTCGGCGCGTACCTCGTTTCCCTGCACAAAATATGTGTACTGCTCTACCGGCGTCTCCCCGGCGCCATAAGCATATTTGGAAAAGCGGATCGTCCCCGTTTCCGGCCCGGATGCCTGCCAGCTTGTTTCGTATACATACCGAACGCCGTTTTCGATCCGTTCCACTGTTCCAATCCAGTAAGGATACATAGGGAACTGCTCCAGCAGCTGGTTAGACGCCTGGGCGCTGATTTCCGGCATTTCACAGCCCTTTTCCAGCCGCCAGTTATAAACGATCTCCGCCTCCCGGCCAATCTTTCCTAAATATGCCTGGGCATATTCCATTTCCTGCGCCGTCAGCTGGTTCTCAAGCGCTTCCGCCGGCGATAAGGCCGCTGCCTGCAGATCCTCCGGGAACATTTCCCGGAGGGAGCTTTCGTAATAGCTCCCATCCATGGGAACCGCATACTCTATTAAGTTCATATCTTGATCGAACCGCATCCGTGCAGGGATCGTCCCCGTACCGGAAACCTTGGTCAGGTATCCGTTTTCAAAGCCAAAATTCCCGTGCCGGGTCAGGCAATAATAGACCGTTTCGCTTCCCTCAACAGACGCGCCCAGCACAATTACGCCAGCCGCCGGGCATTCCTCCCCAGTCTGGGGCTCTCCGGCGTTTTTTTGCAAAACAGCCCTTTGCAGCATTTGCATAGGATCTTTTTCCTGTTCGCCATTCTCAGCCACATAGATCTCCGTTGGGCCATCCGCTCCGCCGATTATCCCTACGCTGGCGGCGTCCGGTACTGTACAGCCCACACTGCCCAAAAGCAATAAAATTCCAATCAATGCTCCCATCCAAATCCCTCTTTTCTTCGTTTTTATCTGTAATATATCTCCGATCCGTTCCTGCATGCTTTTCGCGCCGCCGAAAAACCGGGCGCCGATTCGTAACGCCGGATCAGCCTTTTGTTTCATTACGGCCAGCATCGCACCGGCATAGATCTTTCTTTCCGCCGCGTCCGACGTCATGACTACCCGGCTGTCACAGATTCGTTCCATAGCTTCATCCACATCCCGCCGCAGATAATACACCAATGGGTTAAACCAATGAACGGCATTGGCCGCCAGCATCAGCAGTTTGCACCACAGGTCCCGCCGGCGGCAGTGGATCAGTTCATGCCGCAGCACCATCGCCGCCTCTTCCTGGGAAAGGGTTCCCGCCGGAAGATACACCGCCGGCCGCAGCAGGCCCGCCAGCATCGGGCTGTCAATTTGGTTCGACACATATACTGGGATATTTTTCCGCAGTCCCAGCTGTTTCCGAATTGAAACCGCCATTTCCCATAACGGCGGTTCCGCAGGCAGCCGCCACCGCCGCAGGCGGCGCTTTGCCGCCTCGTACCGGATAAATGCCAGAATCGAAAATCCTAGAATACCGATGAGCCAAATTCGCGCCGCAGCCCAGAGCATCGCGGCGGTATTCCAGGTTCTAACGGCAGCGGCAGTATTCCGTTCAGCGCCGGCCGGCAAAGCGGCCCGTTCCGCCGGTGACACTTGGGTCTGGCTTTGCGCCGCCGGCGGTACAATCGTCTGGGGAACCACATATTCCGGCAGCGGCATCCGAAAAGGCAGCAAAAGCCGCACCGCCAGCATGATCCCCACTGCCCATCGCCATCCTGGACGGTATCTGCTCCGGATTATCTTGGAAAACAGCAGCAAAAAGAAAATAATGACAGAAACAACAATCGTATTCCCGATCATCGGATAAAACAAGCCTTCAATCATTTTTATGTCCCTCCTGCTTGATCAATTCCTCCAGCTCCTGAATATCCTCCGCCGTAATATGCTGGGTACTGACCAGGCTCGCAAACAGATCCTTCCAGGAGTTTTTGTAAAACCGTTCTAAAAAGGTTTTGGTTTCCCGGGCACGATACGTCTCCTCCGGCACTGCCGGGCTGTAATATTTCAGCCTTCCCTTTGTGTGCGCCCGCACAAACCCCCGCTCGGAAAGCCGGGCCAACAGCGCCTGCAGGGTAGACATGCTCCAGTCCCTTGTCCGATTCAATTCCGCCAGGATCGCGGCGGTTTTCATTTCCTCCCCCGCCGCCCAAAGAACCAGCATAACATCCAGTTCCGCGTCCGGCAGACGCTGTATCCGCATTGCTTCCATATTCCCGCCTTCTTTCATTGACATTTGTCAATAGATTAACACATCCATCTACATTTGTCAATATAAAAAGCAAAAAAATATAGCACAAGGCTATATTTTTTTTACAAAATAGATCATATCTTTTAAAAGAACGCCGTCCTCCCAGATAGGATGCACATAGTTTTCGGAAAAAAAATCCGGCATACGGTAGGAATATACAAAGCCGCAGTGCCGGTAAAACGCCATAGTTCCCGGGGCCTCCCCGGTTCCCACCAGCATCCGCCGGTATTGTCCAGCATACTGCGCGCACAGCAGCTCGATCATCTTCCGGCCATATCCCCGCCGTTGTTCCGCCGGCAAAACCGCCAAATTTTTCAGTTCGCAGGTATCGGGGCCTTCTGCCGTCACGACGGCGACAGCTTTTATGTCCCCATCTTTTAACAGGAACATCTCTCCCCGGTCTAAATACCGGTCGATCATATCTTCCTGTTCGTCTGCCAAAAGCAATAAATCCAGATATTGCTTCTTATTCTCAAAAATTTGTTTCAGCTTCATGATCAAAATAACTTTTTACTGTCCAGCAGCAGAGTTACCGGCCCATCATTCACCAATTCTACCTGCATGTCCGCGCCAAAAATACCGCTCGCAACTGGGAATCCCCGTCCCCGGCAATGGGCTAGGAACATTTCATACAGCCGGTTTGCATGCTCCGGGCTGCCCGCTTGGTCAAAGCTGGGACGCCTGCCCTTTCGGCAATCGCCGTACAAAGTAAACTGGGAAACGATCAGCAGCTCTCCTGCCACATCCCCCAAGCTCTGATTCATTTTTCCGTCCCCATCCTCAAACACCCGCAGACCCATGATTTTCTCCGCCAAATAATGTACATCCGTTTCATCATCCGCGCCGCACACACCTAAAAAGACCAGAAATCCACTGTTAATTTTCCCAACAAGCTGGGTTTCGACCCGCACTTCCGCCCGTTTTACCCGCTGTACTACTGCCCGCATTCCAATTCCTCAATTCTTTCCTGCAGCTGTTCCCACTGGTTAAACAGCGCTTCCAGCTGCCCATTGCATTCCTCTAGCTGCCGGGACAGCGCCGCCGCCCGCACATAATCCGCCGCAATCTCCGGACGCGTTAGTTCCCGGTTCAGCTGCGCTGCCGTTTCTTCCAGCCGCGCAATTTCCGCTTCTGTTCTTTCAAACTGGGTCCTTGCTTTTCGGCGGTCTGATTCCAGCTTCTTTTGCGCTTTATAGTCCATGGCGCTTTCAGTTTGTTTTATGTCCCTTTTTTTGTTCTTCCTGATTTTCCTTGAATTTCGCCTGATAATAATCGTAATTGCCGTCGAAATTCAGGATCCGCTCACCGTCCATCCGCAAAATCCGGCTGGCCAGCTTATTGATAAAATACCGGTCATGGGAGACCACCAGCATAGTGCCGCCATATTCGGCCAAGGCGTTTTCCAGCGCTTCCTTGGACTGTATATCCAGATGGTTTGTAGGTTCGTCTAAAACCAGGAAATTCACCTGCTGCAAAATCAGCTTCACCAGCTCTACCCGAGCCCGTTCACCGCCGGACAAGCTCTTTACCGGCTTGAACACATCCTCCCCCCGAAACAAAAACGCCGCCAAGGCATTCCGTATTTCTGTCTGGGTCATTTTAGGATATGCGTCCCAAATCTCATCAATCACGGTTTTCTCCAGATCCAGGTTTTCCTGGATCTGGTCATAATAGCCAATCTTTGTATTGGCGCCAATTTTATATGTCCCTATTGTCGGTTTATATTGCCCTAAGATCACTTTTAAAAGCGTTGTTTTCCCGCAGCCGTTTGGCCCCAGCAGAAACACCCGCTCGCCCTTTCGAATGTGGATATCCGCGTTTTTAAACAGCGGCTTTCCGCCAAAGCCCATAGCGAGATTTTCCGTAATCAGAACGTCATTCCCGCCGCCGGGCAGAGCCCGGAACCGGAACCGTAGCTCCTCCGGCTCCTCCAGCGGCTTGTCCAGCGTTTTTTCCAGGCGCTCAATGATCTTGAGCTTACTCTCCGCCGTTTTAATATTTTTTTCCCGGTTCCAGCGTCGCTGCTGCTCCACGATGCCTTCCAAGCGCTGGATCTCTCTTTGCGTATTTTCATAATTTCGCTGCTGGGTAAGCTTTTCCACTTCCCGCTGCCGCGCAAAAAAGCTGTAATTTCCGTCGGCCCAGTAAAACCGCCCAGACTCTAAGGAAAATGTCCGGTTACAGACCCGGTCCAGAAAATACCGGTCATGGGAAATAACCACTACCGCCCCCCGGTAGCCGATCAGGAAATCCTCCAGCCATTCCACAGAGCGGATATCCAAATGGTTAGTCGGTTCGTCTAAGAGCAGCAGGTTTGAATCCGATAACAGGATCTTGCCCAGCTCCAGACGGGTTTTCTGCCCGCCGGAAAGGTTTTTGACCAAAAGGCCAAATTCATTTTCAGAAAACCCCAGCCCCAGCAATGCCGCCCGGATCTTGCTCTGGTAATAAAATCCATCCGCCTCGGCAAATTTTTCATTCAAGACGTTCTGCCGGCGGATCAGCCCATCTATGTCTGCCGGATTGTTTTCCAGCGCGTAACGGATATCCTCCAGCTCCTGCTCCATGGCAATAACTGCGGAAAATACGGTTTTCAGCTCGTCATATACCGACCGGTCAGAATCCGCGCAGGCATATTGCTCCAAATACCCAATTTTTGTCTGTTTATTTTTATAAATTTCGCCCTCGTCGCAGCGCATGCTGCCAATAAGCATTTTAAACAGGGTGGATTTGCCGGCGCCGTTGGCGCCAATCAGTCCGATCCGATCATGCTCCGCGATGTGGAAACTCACACCGTCAAACAGGACCTCGTCCCCAAACATTTTCTTCAATCCGTTTGCGTTTAATAACATGCCGATTGCAATCCTTTATTGTGTATTCATCATGGGTTCTACATAGTCATGCAGAATGCTGTAGCCATAATACAGATCCGGGCACCACTTTCCGCCCAGCTCCTCCAAGGTCTTGACAGTTCCAGCCCAAGCCATGCTCTTTACTGAGAAATACCGTCCATGGGGTTCGCCGATCGGAGCCAAGCCCAGGTACGCGCTCATATGGTTATAATGTCCCCGTACACCGTCTTCCGGGGTGGCAAAGGTTTCATGATCCTCCGGCTGGTCGCCGGTGGCGGTTTTGGTCTTGATCCCCGCCCAATTATTCTGCTCCGGCTGCCCGGTATATTTCCCATATGCCGTTTCCTTCGCCGCCTGGGCATACATGATCTCCGGCCGGATACCGGTCAGTTCCCCATACTGCCAGTAATAATCCGCAATATCGATAAACCGTTGGTGTGCGCCTTTATTCTCCGCCCACTGTTTGGCCTGCTCGACTGTTACCTGGGCAGGGCCAAGCATACTGGTGGAGGACTGTTTTACGCCCAGATCCAGCGTAATGTTTCCAGCCATTGATTCCAATACCCGCCAGATCAGCGAACATGCCTCGGCCCGAGTCACCAACGCCTTGGGATTGATCAGTCCGTTGTCACCTTTCATATATCCCCGCTCCACGGCAATACATAAAAGCTTTTTGTAATCCTTGTCCACCTGGTCTGCATCTTCAAAATTATAATCCAGGATATTGCTGTTGCGGATATTCCCCTCTGTCAGGCCAGAAATCAGTACCAATGACGCGGCAAACTCCTCCCGGGTCACCTTTTTCAGCGGCTGAAATGTATCCGTTTTTTTCTTCCAGTAATTTTGAAAAGCGGCGATATAATCCTTTGACCAGCGCCAATCCTCCACGTCGGTAAAAGCAATCTCCGCCGCCGGTTCCGCCGGCAGCTTGGCAAACGCGTCTACCAGCATTTTTGCCATCTGCTCCCGGGTAAGGTTTTCGCTCAGGGCCAGATCGCCGTTTTCCATACCGCTGATGATCTCCCGGTCCTGGCAGTACGCAACCGCTTCCGAAGCCCAGTCCATATTCTCCGCCCAGCCTACCGGCATACAGGCTAAAACTGCCACTACGGACAAAGCCGCCGCAATTTTTCGATAAAACATGTATAATCCTCCCAATTTTAGCATTCCTTATTTATTATACCGCTTCTGCCTGTTTTTTTCAAGTTTTGTTGCCAAAATGTAATAAAGCGGGCTGCACAGGAAATCACAAAACCATTGTCACCGCAGGCATTTCGTGCTATAATAAGCATAGAGTGCTGTACTGGCTGGTTTATTGCTTTACCACAAAAAGCGGAAAATCATCGGCTTAGCGAAATAGCCAAAAAATCAGCATACCGCTGGTATGCTGATTTTTCTGTGTTTTCAATCGTCTGTTATTTTTGAAGACTGATGGCATATCCCCGCGGAAGGGCAATTCCTGCAACTGCAGCCGCAGGTAGCTTTTCCCCGTTTTTTATCCCGCCGCAGCTTTGCCGCCGCCAAGATCACCCCACCGGCGATCACCGTGCCAACAACAATCTCTCCCCAGTAGGCTTGTAAAAAATCCAGCATGCTCTCCCCTCCTATTCACAGTTAGCTTCTGCTAACTATATTACTATATTTCCAGCGGCTTGTCAAGGATAAAAAAATAAGACGGTAAAACCGTCTTATTTTTTTAATCCTGTTTTTTGGCAATCTGCTCGGCGATCATCATATCCTTCACCTTCATCAGCCGGGTCAGGTTGCTTCGCTCATTTTCGTCCAGCTTCATGGTAATATAGCGGATGGTATCCTGATAATTGGGGATCATTACATATTCCAGCGCGTTTACCCGCCTTCTGGTTCGTTCAATTTCCGCCGCCAGCAGCTGTGCAGATTTTTCATATTCCGCCAACCGAAGCATGTCTGGAAGCGCCTGGGCCAAAATGGACAGGGCCCGGTCCAAATCTCCGCTGGTAAAGGCATAGCCGTAAGAATAAATATCGCTTTGGGCGGCAGACCGGGTTTTGGTCGTGAATGTAGGGATATCTACGCTCATAATATTTTTCGTGCCAATGTCCAGCTGAATGCTTTGTTTTGGCAAAAGCAGCGCGGAGGATACCGTCTCCCGCTGCATAACAGAGCTCGCTACTGCCAGATATTGGTTTGCCTCGGCAAGCTGCGCTTCTACCCGCTCCCGAAGAGCTTTATTCTCCCGGACAATATCTAAAAACTGCCGCATCAGCTCGTCCCGCTTATCCTTTAGGAGCTTATGCCCCCGCATTGCCGTAGCCAGACTTTTTTTCAGCCGGGTCAACTCCATCCGGGTGGGATTCACGTTTAATTGTGCCATATGCCCTCACCTCACTTGCCATAATACAGGTCAAGATATTCGTCTTTAATACGCTTTAACTCGCTTCTCGGCAGGATCGACAAAAGCCGCCAGCCAATAGCCAAAGTCTCTTCAATGCTGCGGTCCGTGGTATATCCCTGGGATACATATTCCTGCTCGAAGGCGTCTGCGAATTTTGCGTACAGCTTATCCACGTCAGATAAAGCCGCTTCACCCAGAATTACCATCAGCTCCTTGGCCTCCTTGCCCCGGGCATAGGCGGCAAACAGCTGGTTCATGGTATTTGCGTGATCCTCCCGGGTTTTCCCCTTGCCGATCCCTTTATCCTTCAGACGGGACAGGGAGGGTAAAACGTCAATGGGGGGCGCGATACTTTTCCGATAGAGCTCCCGGCTCAAAATGATCTGCCCCTCGGTAATATACCCGGTCAAATCCGGGATTGGATGGGTTTTGTCATCCTCCGGCATAGTCAGAATT
>CBCTZG010000094.1:0-9869 GCA_965151315.1 uncultured Clostridia bacterium | reverse complement strand
TAGGGCTATGCCCGAAAATGAAATACCCCCCGTTATACGGGGGGATATTTATTTGTCAGTTTGTTGTGATTACCGCTGTTTTCGTTCCTGCGTCCCAGTCCACCGTATACCCTAAATTCTCTGACAGGAAGCGCAGCGGCACCATTGTCTTCCCATTGATCAGCCGGGCCGGAATCTGCATTTCCACCGGCGCGGAATTTACACGCGCTTCCAGATTATCTATCGAAAATGCTACGCTCCGGTCTGCCTGCCGCACGGTGGCCGTTCGGCTGTCCTCGTCCCAGTCAACCTCCGCTCCCATTTTCTCAAACAGGAACCGCATGGGCACAAGCGTATAGTCCTCCTCTACCGCCGGCGGCTCCTCAAAGGACAGGTATTCCCCATTGCAGATAACCTTGATGTACCCGTCTATGTCTGAAAGCCGGATCCGATAGCAGCAGTCAGGTTCCGCTTTACTCCCTATATACAAATACGTTTCATCATTCCACATCTCATCTGAATTTGCATCGTCAGGAACTGTGATTCTTGATACACCATCAGGCGAAATTTGTGCGTATACCCCAGCATCTAAACTGTACAGATCATTTTTAAGAAAAATTACCGGTACATAGAAATCTGTGGCAGGTATTAACGCTCTGTGATAAATCATTTGATCACTTTCTCGACCTATCCGGCAAAATTTATCATTATATTGAAGACTTTCTGCTTCATTTTCATAAACGTAAACTAATCCATCACGTTCTACTTCCGAATCCTCCATTTTATATTTTTTTTGATTATATAATACTTTAGTTTCTATAACATCTTGGTATTGCTCCTTTGATATTTCTATAAGCGTTTCTCCATCGATGGTTTTATAATATTTTTCTATTGTATCAGTCTCACCATATGTTTTTTCCCATAAATAGAAATATCCGTCATAAAATTTTGTAATATATCTAAAATTATTATAATTGATTTGCTTAAGAAAATTATAATTACTGTCGTACACATATATAGGTGAATTTGTAAATCCTATCCACCTTTTATTTTCAGGAATCGTGGCCGTCATGACATCCACACCTAAATAAATTCCATTCCCGCCAGTTAAAATTTGATTATCTTTCCTTATCCAACCTTCTTCCATCTTTTCTCTTGCTCCATCATACTGTATCTTTTCAACTAATGCTGTTTCAGCCGAAGCACTGGTACTACTTATCAGAATGCAAACAACGATTCCAAGCAAAAGCTTTCTCATGCCTGTCCCTCCTTTTTTCGATCTTCTTTTTCCTCTTTAACCTAATTGTACCACACAAAAAGCGCCTTCGCAAGAGGCGCTTTTGTTTTTTTGTCAGTTTGTTGTGATTACCGCTGTTTTCGTTCCTGCGTCCCAGTCCACCGTATACCCTAAATTCTCTGACAGGAAGCGCAGCGGCACCATTGTCTTCCCATTGATCAGCCGGGCCGGAATCTGCATTTCCACCGGCGCGGAATTTACACGCGCTTCCAGATTATCTATCGAAAATGCTACGCTCCGGTCTGCCTGCCGCACGGTGGCCGTTCGGCTGTCCTCGTCCCAGTCAACCTCCGCTCCCATTTTCTCAAACAGGAACCGCATGGGCACAAGCGTATAGTCCTCCTCTACCGCCGGCGGCTCCTCAAAGGACAGGTATTCCCCATTGCAGATAACCTTGATGTACCCGTCTATGTCTGAAAGCCGGATCCGATAGCAGCAGTCAGGTTCCGCTTTACTCCCTATATACAAATACGTTTCATCATTCCACATCTCATCTGAATTTGCATCGTCAGGAACTGTGATTGCAGATACGCCATCTAAAGATATTTTTGTCTGTACATCAGTCCTGTCAGTGCTATAAATATCATTTTTAACCTTGTAAACAATAACATTAAATTTCGTTGCTGGGACTATTTTCTTATATGTAATTCTATTTTCGTCTTCCCTGCGTATACGATAGCAATTATCATTTTTTTTTATCGTTTCTAATCTCCCTTCAGAAATATTTGTAATACCATTGTTCTCTATCACTTCATCTTCCTTTTTATATATTGTCTGATTATACAATTTTTTAGATAACACTGCATCTTTAAATTCTTCCTCAGATATTTCTATAAATTCATCTCCGCATACACTTTTCAATCGTCTATATGTTATACTTGTTTGTCCATATGTTGTTTCAGTAAAATAAAAATAACCTTCATAGAAACTAATTACTGACAAATAATTTTCGAAGTTCACAGTTTTGATTAAATTTTTATCATTATCATAAACATACATTGGTGAATTCGTCATATTGACAGGTTTATATTGATCGGGCAGTGTTGCTTTTGAGGTATCACATTGTAAATATATCCCATTTCCTTGTACTGGAATTGAATTATATATAAAATCTTCTAAGTTGATCGCTTCTTTAACAACAGACGGTGACGGAATAAATTCAATAACAGCGCTTGCCGCACTGCAAGTTAGTGTGAAAGATAAAATAGACATTACAATTAAAAACTTTTTCATTATAATCTCTACTCCCCCTTCAAACAACTTCTAACTTATTTTTAAATGCACCATTATCTGCATTCGGTAATAATACCTCAAAGATTAAAGTGTTTTTGGAGTTCTTAGGGATTGTGACTTCAAAAATACTGAAAAATTCTTGCGCCCCACATTGGGGAATCCAGCATTTTACAACTCTTTGCCATTTTATTTCATTTTCCCATTTATATGTAATATATGCATGGGAACCTGTACCTAGTGAATATCGAATTGTCTTAGGCAAATTGCTTGTATTTTGAATATCAATGTAATATCGAGTCACCACCCCGTAATTTCCCATCACCATTGCATTAGAGATAGGAGGTATCCCTGTAAGTTTTTCATTACCGTTAATAGGGGTGGTATGTCTTGTGTCGAAATACCAAGTTTGAGTACTATCCGAAAAAACTAATGGGAGTATATCACTCTCCACACCGTTATTAAAGCTACTGCTGTCTTGGTTGGTATTGTAGTTTGTACACCAATACTCTGTCGCACCATTTTGGGCTATTGTATAGCCAGTTGGATTTGCCATGTTATAGACCGTGGGTGTAAAATATGTTGTGGCATCGTCGATAACCCAGCTTGTTCTGGCCTCTACTTCCGCTACGGATTTGCTCACCCCCTTATATTTACTGGAAAGATCTTCCGGCTGGATGCCTGCCGGGTAATCCCGCTGCGTAGAATCATAAATCAGTTCCGGCGGCTGGGGCGTATACACGTTATTCACGTTCCGAAACGCCGCAATGGCGACATTGACCGTCCCGTCCGTCCGCAATCTCGCCGCAATATTCATAGGCGACCACATTATCGTTGACAACGTTAATCGCAAATCCCCCATCAGCCACTGGGTTTCCCCTGGAGCAATCACATAATGTCCCTTGTTAGGTAGTTGATTCATCATATTTTGATGCTGATATGGTTTATATGGTATATTCTCAGATTGCATAAACCTTTCAAAATGTATAAAGCTATCCTCCTCCAAATCATATTGATAATAATCTGCCCAAGCCTGTAGGCAGGCCCACTGGGAGGAGGTAGCGTTGGAGCCCCAGTCCAGGGTTTCATAGGGGGCCTGCGCGCCGTATTGCAGCAGGTCCACGGTAATGGTTTCCGCTGTGGGGTTATACAGCAGGATATCAAAGCTTACGCTGCCGCCCTGCAGTACAAACGGCTGCACAGAATGGGAAGTTTGCACGTCAATTACACCCGTCAGGTTATCCGCCGTCATCAGCAGCTTGTTCCCCAGGTTGTAGTCCGCCAGATCATCCTCCAGCAAAAATTCCGGGCTGTTATCATATACAAACGTGCCCCAGCGCAGCGGCTCAAAAATCAAATTGCTCCGGGTATGGTTCCGGTCCAGGGTCACGGTATAGTCCCGGTCGGCCAATATGTTTTTATACGCCCCATCGTCTACATACAGCCCAATATAATAGGTCTGGCCCTTAAGCATGTCGTACGCCATACTGAACCGGTCCGCGCTCAGGATCTGATAGCTCCCGTCCAAAACGATCATCTGTGCGGCATTCAAAAGGGCGTCCCCGCCGTCCACCCGGAAGGTCACCGTCCCCGCGCCCTGCGTGTTTTCAAACCTATACCAGTCTACATCCAGTTCATTGTCAAAGTTCGCGCTGATCTGGCTTTGGCTGGTAATATCCTGCGCCGTCAGGATGGTCAGCGGCAAAACGTCGCCTAAAACGCCGATCGTCACGCCGACAAAGTCGTTGGAACTTTCCTCCGGCTTTTCCTCATACGCGTCCAAGCTGGCTTTTGGCGTCTTAGTTATGTTCAGCGTCCCCTTGATCCGATAGTTATACTGGGGATCCGGCACAGCCTCCCCATTAACCTCCTTTTCCTTTTTGCTGCTTACCGCTACATAATAGGTGCCGCTTTCCTCCGGAATAAACGTCACAAATTTCACCTGCGGGCTGTTGGGATTGTTATAGCTGTATTCCGTATAATATCCAGGCTTATCCGTCTGCAGCTTATGGATCTGGACCCGGTACGCATAGGCGCTGTCGTCATAGTCCGCCGGCATCTCCATATTGATGCTCAGCTTGTCGCCCGCCGCTAAATCCACCGCATATCTGTCTACATCCACCGGCGAATCAATACAAAACGTAATGTCTTCGGAAACCTTGCCCGGCCCGCCGATACACTGCGCCACGGCGTCCTTTTGCAGATCTGCCGATTCAAACACGTCATTGGGCTCATAGCTCCCGTATACGGAATAATTATAGCAATAGATATCCAGTGTGTACGGGGAATCCGGCGCGTATGATTCCATTTCCCCGTCTGAAACGACAAATATACAATACGTCTGGGTCTTCTTAGCGACAATCGTGGCAAACGCTACGCCGTCGCTGTTTACCCAGGAATCTAAACTTTCCTCAGGCTCCAAGACAGACGTACCCGTGGTTTGTGCGCACCGGTTGTCATAAATCCCTACCCAGTAGTTTTTGCCTGCCGGCGGGGTCAGCATGACTGTCAGCTTCTGCCCGGACTCCAGGTTAATTTTATAGCAGTCCCCGTCATAGGGATGGTCGATCGTCCCCTGATAGGATGTTTTGCCGTTCGTGCTTGCGGAAACCCGCTTCGCGGTGCTTGGCATATCATTGACGCCGTCGCCAAACGTATAGTCCTCGTTGGTATATCTGGACTGGGATTGGTAGATATGCAGCGTGTACCGTCCCTGGGAGCCCGGCGCTTTATTTGTACATTTAACCGTGTATTTAAATGTGTATGTTCCCGATACCCGCCGGAACAGCCCCGTAATAAAGTTTACCGGCTTTCCGTCCCGGGTGCCTTCATTCCAGGCAAGCTTCGCGTCGCTGGTTCCCTCACTTGACCAGCGAATGGTAAACGTATCCCCCGGGTTTTCTGGTTCTACGCAAATTGCAAGTTTCAGGCTAGAATTCGAAGGGATCGAGCCAGCCGCGATATCCACCGAATAATTTTTGATCGCGTTGATTGTGCCAATCTGCCCCGTTTCAAAATCATACGTATAGTCTGCTGCCTGGGCGGAGACCCCGCCGTCTATAGCTTCTACAGTCCGCGTGTTCCCGATTGTTTCCATCATCATTGTCGCCCCCCGTACTGACGTATCCGTTAGCGTAACTGCACTGTTTTCCGCTTCCCTAGGCGCCGGCGACGGCTCCGGGCCGTCATATTCTTCGAAATTGGTTAACTCAACCTCTTCGTCCCACTGATCGCCCATATCGGCCGGCTGCAGAAACGCGCTTCGGATTCTGTCAGGAATCGTATTTTTATTGGTTTCTGAAAATTCTGCCGTCAACAAATAGCTGCTCTGCGGATCCCCGCCATAGATCGATGTAACCTTTACATAATAATTATATTGCGTTATGAGTACGCCGTCAATAGTTTGTGAATAATTATTTTTTGTCTGACCGTACGCAATCGGCTCACCGCTGGAATTGCACAGCTGCAGAAGATAATCGCAGCCTTGCGGAATATTGCTGAGCGTCAGCTTGATTTCCCCCGGCGAGGCTGTATCTAATCGGTACCATTTGGACTGGCCGGTATGATACAGCTTATCATCGGTTTGGGAATTGACACCAATCAGCTTAGCATCCAAAATGGTGGCGTGCAGGTATTGGCGCTGATAATCTGACCAGAGGGAATAGCGTTCTCCCTGGACCGCCCGAACCCGAACAGCGTTTTCCACGCTTTCATCAACAACTGCCGTATACGCCGGCATACTGGTCTGGGAAATTTCTCCGTTAATTTCAATTTCATACGCTGTGGCGCCGTCTACCGGATCCCAGGTTACCTCGAGACTGCTGTTCTCCCCTGTCCGCAGCTGAATATTCTCCGGGACACAAGTTCCAAAATATTTTTCCGCCCCAGCAGTAATGCTGCCGTTCCAGCCGCCGAGCAGATATATATTTCCAAAATATACCGCGGCGCCGGCGCCGGCTTTTGGATTTTTGGTTCTGTCTACGACCACGCACACATTCTGCGCCGGATCGTAACATTCCACCGTATTGGTCAAAGCCTCCATATGAATCCTCCTCCCGCTATCTAATATGGTATTTTCCCCGTTTTCCGTATAGGAAGCGCTTCCGCCGAAAATATAGATATGATCACGATAAACAGCCGCGGCAAAGTCTTTTCTGGGCACGGTCAGGTGGGTTTTGTACTGCGGCTGTTCTGTGCTGAAGTCATATGTATAGATATCCTGTATACACCCATCCCCGTTGCAGCCGCCGAGCAGGTATATACTCCCCCCGGCCTCCACAGCTTTCCCATATGCCGCCGGGAACGGCAGGGACGCCTTTTGTTCCCATACGTCGTTTAGTATATCATATGCATATACTGTGTCCATATATCCATCCTCCCCTACCCCGCCAAATACATAGATAGAGTCGCCGTACACCGCGCAGTACATGGCATACAGCGGCTGGGGCAGATCCGCGCCGGCAGTGACCTGGCCTGTCGCCAGGTCTAGGATGGAAACCTGATCCTTAATAGTCCCCCCTGTCCCGCCCAGGACAAACAGACGGTTTTGATGATACACGGCGCAGGCCTGGGCCGCCGCCTCCGGCATTTGGCCTATTGTCTCCCAGCTATCCGCCGCGGGGACATACCGCTCTATCGTACGCAGATACTGTGTACCGTCAAAGCCGCCGGCCGCGTAGAGCTGGTTATCAGCCGTAATATATGCCGCCCCATACCGGCTGTCCGGCAGCGCCGCCGGCTCTATACTCATCAAGACCGCGTTTCCGGCATTGAGATATCCACCGGTTTGGACCGCTTCCTCCAGGCCGTTCCCTGCCGCCGCTGTGCTTAGGATCCGGCTTTTTAATTCCGCCGCGCCCAGCCCTGGCAACATACTTTGGAGCAGGGCGGCCGTGCCGGTTACAAACGGTGCCGCCATGCTTGTCCCATCCAGGTATCCGTATGTCCCGCCGGGAAGCGTACTGTAAATATCCTGCCCCGGCGCCGCGATATCCGTCCCCTGGCCAAAATTGGAAAATTCTGCGATAGCGCCGTTTTGGTCCACCGCTGCCACCGTAAGGACATTTTCTAAATCATACGCCGCTGGATAAAACGGGGATTCTCCCAGATCCAGCCCGTAATTCCCTGCAGCGCAGACAAACAGGATATCGCTTCTGCGCATACAATCATACAGGAACTGGGAAAAGGCCTCTGTCGTCCAGCTGCAGTTTGCGATTTTGACGCCCATCCGCTCCGCGTACTCGATTGCTTTCATGGCGTCAAATACCGTACCCTCTTCCCCGTTCATAACCTTCAGGGGCATGATCTTGATATTGGGCGCCACTCCCTGGATGCCGATGTCATTATGGGCCGCCGCGATAATCCCCGCCACATGCGTACCATGGGCGTCTGCGTTTTCCCCATCTATGATCTCGCCGTCATAAACTGTGTTGTCTCCCGCGGTAAAGTCCCATCCATTAATATCGTCCACAAAGCCGTTCCCGTCAGAATCCTGCTGGTTGGCTGTTTCGTTGGGGTTCCGATAGATGTTGCCGGCCAGATCCGGGTGGTTGATGTCAACGCCGGAATCAATCACCGCCACAACGACCTCCGCCGCCCCTTCCGTCACCGCCCAGGCTTTCTGGGCGTCAATGCCGAAGGCACTGCCAAGGCCCAACCCCCACTGCTTGGAAAATTCCGGGTCAGTATTCGCTGCCTGGATCCGGTAATTGGGTTCCGCAAACTCCACCAGTTCATTTTGATTCAGCTTCTCCGTGATTTCCTCTGTTTGATCAGCCGGCACTTGATAGAGGGTATACACGCTTTCCGCGTCCGCAATTTGATCTAAAACTTGAACACTGTTTTCCGCAGTAAATGCTGATGCCGCGGACAATGTACCCTGCGTCTGCTTATACCGGACAATGATCTGCCCTGGCGCCGCTGTACCTGTCCGGCCTTCCTCCGCATACGCCACATATAGATTGGCCAATAGGCTCATGATATATATGCACCCGGTGATCCACGCAACCCCTTTGTTCCGCTCCATCGCTTACCCCTCCCATTGATTTCAGCCGCATCCTGCTTCGATCTTGTCCCATAAAACGGCAAAGCCGCCTATCGTTTATTTCACGGTAACCGCTGTGTGCATATCTGTCTCGATGGCCTGAAACAATATATCATTCAGCAGCATGGATGATGCCTCTGTCCCATAGTTCGGATTTTTAAATATGATTTTCCCCGCCTGGGGATCAAAGTCCAGAATAACAACGTCAGCTTCTTGTGTCTCGCCCGGCTCCAGCTCCTGTTCATCTGTTAAAGCGTTTAAATCCAGCACCTGCAGCCTTGCAGGATCGTATTGTATAATGTAGGATTCCTGCTGCCTGATGGCCGCACTGTCCACTGCGGTCACCACATGATACTGCTCCCCGGCAATACAGCTGAATATGACCGTTTCATTTTCCTGCGGCTCGGGCGTCGTCCCAATCTGCACTGCCGTATACAGCGGGGTGAGAGTCCCAAAACCATCCCACAAAAATACCTTCACATAGCCACATTCTTCTGCCGTCAAGGTACCGCGGACAGTCCTCGCCCCGCCGGCAGGTACGGTATCCGATACAATATTGCAATCCGCCAGATCCTTCTCCGCAGTATACAGGCAAATCATCAGCCGCACCGGCTGCGGATCTGTACTGTTGTTTTCCAACGTATATTCCGCCACGATCACATCCCCAGCCTGGATCTCACCAGTCTGGATCTCGATTTCCTGATCATTAATAAAATATCGTGCGGTTACGTCCAATGCTGGATCTGTCTGCTGGGCATGCATACTGCTCCCATTGTCCGCCGCCGGGACGATATATACCGTTTCGTCCGTGTCCCAGTCAAATATGACCGCTGCCGGCGCCCGGCTGAAATCCATTCCGCTCCAGGCCCCGTTGTCATAATCGCCCAGACGACCCTGAAAAATGATTTCCGCCTGGCCGTCTACAGTTTTATAGACCTGCACTGGTGTATCCGCCGGATCTCCCTGCCAGGGGGTGTACGCCGCCGGCAGATCCAGCTCCGCGTCCTGGGCCAGCACCGTTTCAAAAATACATATCGGCAGCGCCGCCAATATAAGAATCGCCAAAATCATCCGCAGTCCTTTTTTCATTGGTGCTCCTCCATATATTCCCATTTTTTTACAATTATATCATTATCCGTTTTGATTTACAACATTTTCCTGACATAATCCAACATTTTTATCACTATTGCCCAAATTTATAGCTGTCTGTTTGCCGTTTACAACGAAAAACAAATTTTTTTACTGTACGCATACTCATTCAGCGCATAATAAATATCCCCCCGTATAACGGGGGGTATTTCATTTTCGGGCATAGCCCTA
>CBCTZG010000093.1:0-9949 GCA_965151315.1 uncultured Clostridia bacterium | reverse complement strand
GATGGAACGCCGTGTGCGGTGAAAGTCGCACGCACGGTGTGAAGCGGGGGAAAAGACAGCGATGACATCAAAGCCTTACCTATCATACAACTGTCTTGAAAAAGGGACAGTATTGTCAGTTCTGTAAAGGTACACGGGCACAGGCAACGGAAAGCCGCGAGCGCCATAACTTCACGGAGGAAGTCGATGCGCAGCTCGGCAACAGCCGGTTTTATGTATCCGAATCCTGCGGCGACTGCGGTTATGAAACTACAGAATACCTAACCGCCAAGTCTGTTGTCAGCTCCTACTATGGAATAGAAGACGGCAAGGCGCACACCGTCACCGTTTCCGATCTGTCGGACGCAGGCGTGCATACATCTATCCGATACGGCACAAAAGCCGGCAGCTGCAACCTTACCTCGGCGCCCAATTATACGAGCGCGGGCTATTATCCCATATACTACGAGATTGATTATGAATATGACGGAGAAAATATGGTCGAAAACGGTGTGTCGTATGTCTGGCTTTTAGAAGAAAGCAGCAGCGGCGGCAGTTCCGATGAAGGACAGGACAGCAGCACGGCTGTGCCGCATGTCCACGATTACCGGTATGTGGAGACTGTCGCCCCGAACTGTACCGATTTAGGATATGAACGCTGGCAGTGCGATGGCTGCGGAAGATTGGAAAAACGCAACTATACCCCTGCCACCGGGCACGAGTATGAAAGCGTTACGATCCGCGAAGCAGACTGTAAGCAGGGCGGGCTTGTGCTAACACTCTGCAAAAAGTGCGGCGATTTCCATCAGGAGACCACGCCGACAGGCAGCCACAGCTATACCAGCGAGGTTATAGCCCCCACCTGCCGCAACGTTGGTTATACCGAACACACCTGCTCGGTCTGCGGCGATACCTATATGGATAATATCACCCCGATCATAGCACACTCGTTTGAAAAGGTTACGAAAGAGCCAACCTGTACAGACCAGGGCTATACGACCTCGACCTGTACTATGTGCGGTTTGAATTATGTTTCGGATTACACCGATCCCACCGGCCATTCATGGGACGAAGGTACAGAGGTAACTTCACCAACCTGTACGGGCGAAGGTGTTATTGAGTATCACTGCCGAAATGAAGGCTGTGATGAAAAAATGATCAAAGCCGAGTCTGCCACAGGCCATACGCCGGGCGCAGCGGCTACCTGCACAATGCCGCAGCTTTGCGAGATTTGCGGCACGGTTTTGGAGCAGGCGACAGGGCATCATTATGAAACAGAAGTCACAGCTCCTGCCTGTACCGAAATGGGTTACACGACTTACACCTGTTCCGGCTGCGGCGACAGCTACATATCCGATTATGTAGAAAAAGCAGCGCACGATTACAAAGCTGCCGTAACAGAGCCGACCTGCACGGAACACGGGTATACGACTTATACCTGCTCATCCTGCGGAGATACGTATATAGCCGATTATACGGAAGAGGTACCGCATAGCTATGAAAGCGTTGTCACAGCTCCTACCTGTACCGAAATGGGTTATACGACTTATACCTGTTCTGCTTGCGGACACAGCTATATAGCCGATTATACTGAAATGACCGAACATAACTACAGCCAGCAGGTGATCCCGCCGACCTGTACGGAACACGGCTACACGATCTATACCTGCCTCGACTGCGGCAAGGAGTACATTGGTGACATCACTGAATGCCAGCAGCACCACTATACAGAAACGGTTACGCTGCCTACCTGCACCGAAATGGGTTATACCACATATACCTGTTCCGACTGCGGCGCATCATATAAAGACAACTATACCGACAAGCTCCCGCATGACTATGAAGCGGTTGTGACGGCTCCTACCTGTACTGAAATGGGTTACACGACTTACACTTGTAAAGCCTGCGGCGACAGCTATATCGGCGACTATACAGATAAGGCGGCGCACAGCTATGAACCCGCGGTAACGGAGCCTACCTGCCTGGCGCTTGGTTATACGACCTACACCTGCTCGGTCTGCGGACACAGCTACAAGGCGGAATATAAGGAACCGCTTGGGCATTCGCCGTCAGAGTGGATCATAGACGTTCCGGCAACGATCGAAAGCGCAGGCAGCAAGCATATCGAGTGCCTGACCTGCGGTACGGTATTGCAGACCGTGGAGATCCCGCAGCTTGTTGACACCGATCACTCCGATGAGGACGGTGATGCGGAGGTCGGCGATTACTCTATTATACTGACCGATGAGTCAGGGAAACCGATATTTGATTCAGAGATCACGATCGACGTTGAAGACAATGTAACAATCAAGCTTCCCGATGGACGGCTGCTCGATTATGAGGACAGGACAACGGTTACAATATTCCATACTGACACACAGGAACCGGCAACCGGTTTACAGATATTTATCTATGACAAAAACAACAACGCCGCTACCGGCGCTACCGATGAAAACGGACAGCTGAGCGTGCCCAACAACCAAAGTTCCACGGGCGACGGCAACGGAACGGTCGGTACTGAGGACGGCGAAGAGAAAAAGACGTATGTGGTCACTGTAACCGATAAGACCAACGTGATTATCCCGGACTGTGACGTGTATATCGACGAAAGCAACAACCTTGTGGTCGATCTTGCCGACGGTGTTAAGCCCACCAGGGAGAACCCGGTCATTGTAACGGTAACTGACCAGAACGGCAACGCCCAGAAAGACGTTACGGTGATTGCTTTAGGCGACGCTGACTTTATTGAAAAAGGCGTCACCGACATCTACGGTAAACTTACTCTTCCTACAGCGAGCGACGGCTATACCGATGAGGATGGCAAGGTCAATGTGGAAGAGATCAATGTCATCGTAAATGACGAGCTCGGTGTGATACCGGACGCCTATGTCGTTTATAACGAGGACGACAGCATCTCCGTTACGCTTCCGGAGGGGAAAACGATAAGCCATGCCAACCGTATCACCGTAACGGTCCTGGATTCTGCAGGAAACCCGATATCCGGGAAAACCGTTTCGGTAACCGACCTTATAGAAACATCCTACACGGGTATCACCGATGAATCCGGCAGGCTGATTGTTCCTCCCGTAACAGAGGATTATACCGACAGCGAAGGAAAAGGCGTTGTAAACGGCTATAACGTCCTGATAACAGACGAGACAAAACCGATCGAGAACGCCTTTATCACGATAGCCGACGGCAAACTAAGCGTACAGCTGCCGGAAGGCGTGCTGATCGACATCGAAAACAGGATCACCGCAACCGTTACCGACAGCGAAAATAAGCCTGTGAAGGACATGAGCGTAACATTTACGGACAGCAGCGAACAGAGCGAGACCAATCTGACAGACGAGAACGGCAAAGCGACGGTACCGCCGACGAACATCGACTATACCGACGTCAACGGGTATTGCGAAGTAGACGGATATATTATAACGGTTGTCAATGAGACCGGTGCGATAGAAAAGGCATTCGTAACGCTCAGCACAACCCAGAGCCAGCCGGATGAAGAAGGCAATACGTCGGAGATTGAAAGCATCTCTGTACAACTCCCGGCAGGAATTGCGGTTGACGACCATGATAACCGTGTAACGGTTACCGTACTCAATAAGGCAGACAATACGCCTGTTCCCGGTATGCCGGTCATCATAACTGAAGCTGCCGGACAGCCTGTGCAGCCGGAAGAAACACCGGATGCAGACGGACAGGAACCGAGCCCCGCACCGTCTCAGGATCCGGAAGCAAGCCCTGCGCCGGCTGATGAACCGGAGGCGTCTGAAACACCGGAATCCACAGCAGAGCCGGACAGTTCCGAAGCCCCTGATCAGATGGAAGAGGCAGAACCTTCCCCCGAACCCGAACGCCCCGTATCAGCAAGCGGGGTTACAGACAAGAACGGCAAGGTGACCGTGCCGCCGCTTAACGAGGATGTGACCGGTGACAACGGCGACGGCGATATTACCGAAACCAAGCCCGGCGAAGACACCGACGGCGACGGCGAGCCGGATACGGATGAAACCGAAACTTCTTATACGGTAACGGTCTCCAACAAGGACGGCAACATTTCAAACGCGCTTGTCAGAATTGAGGACGGCAAAGTGACCGTTACGCTCCCCGATACGCATACGCTTACCACAAGCAACCAGACGACCGTAACGGTACTTGACACGGACGGCGAACCGGTGAAAGGCGTATCGGTAACGATTAAGGATAAGACAACCGAAAAATCCGGTACCACCAATTCCAGCGGTCAGGTGACGCTGCCGGTTAAGACCACCGGCGGAGGCGGTGGAGGCGGTTCCATCTCCGGCGGCGGAGGTGGCGGCGGCTGGAGCAGCAGCTACAGCTCCGTCAACGTCAAGGTAACGGATAAAGACGGCAAAACCGTTTCCGTTTCCAAATCCACCGGGACCGATAAAGTAACGCTGACGCTGCCTGCCGGTAAAGATTTAGAGGACGATAACTGGTATACCGTAACCGTTACCGACAGAAACGGCAAGGCTAAAGCGGATTACACGGTTGTGCTAAAAGACCGTGAAGGCAACGAGGTTACGGGCAAGACCAATGCAAGCGGCGTTGTAGTGCTTCCCGCATCAGAGCACAAGTCGTATATCGTAGGTTATGAGGACGGCAGCTTCCGCCCTGACGGTGACATGACAAGAGCCGAGGCGGCTGCTATTTTTGCCCGCCTGATAGCCGAGGCCAAGGGTGAAACCGCAAACGGGAACGCGGATTTTTCGGATATTGCAAAAAACGATTGGTTCGCGGCATATGTAGGTTATCTTGCCGGGTACGATGTTATTATGGGCTATGAAGACGGTACGTTCAGACCGAACGCGCCCGTTACAAGAGCGGAATTTGTCGCTATGGCAGTACGCTGCTACGACCTGTTCTATGAACTCGGCAGCAACGCAGCAAGCCCTAAGTACAACGACTTAAGCAGCAGCCATTGGGCATACGATGATATTGCCTTTGCCACAAACGAAAAATGGCTCAACGGTTATGCGGACGGCAGCTTCAGACCGGATATTAATATCACCCGCGCCGAGGTTGTGACCGTGATCAACCGTGCCACGGACAGAACGCCGGACAAAGAGTTTATCAACGACAATGTGTCCGCGCTCAATAAATTTACAGACCTTAAAAGCAATGCGCACTGGGCCTATTACGATATCATGGAATCCGCGAACGACCACATGGCTGTCAACAGCTCCGGTGAAGAAAGCTGGGTAAAATAAAGAATTTGGACGGAGGGGGCTTTTGCTCCCTCTTATCCCTGAAACAGGAGGAAATCATGAAAGCAAAATTAAAAAAACGCATTATCCCGCTGTTCCTGTGTCTGTTCTTTGCGATAGGCATGTTCACATCAATACCGGCATATGCAGTGTCACAGGGAACGGATGGCGATGAATTACAGGTACTTGAGGCGTCGGAGCTGGAGATCCAGCTCGGCACAGACTGGGCCGGCGTTGGATTTGTACTGCGCACCGATGCAGGCGTATACCCCGGCCCTGTCTACGTTGGCTCCGACGGCGTACTGCGCCTTGAAATCGGCGGCAGCAAGCAGTATATCCTGTCATGTATGCAGTCGGATATCCAGGTTCCCGAACCGGTATTACTCCAGATGCAAGCCCTTGCCGCGTCGGACGGACAGGCTGATACAGATACAGCGGCCGCACAAACGACGGAAACGGAAAACACAGTAGCCGGTATTCCGGTATTCCATATCGTGTTGTTTGCCGGCGGCATTACAATATCGGTCGGGACTCTGATCGCACTGTACGTCCTGGGCAGGCGCAGACGCACTGATACTGACGAGGATGATGGTGAAGATGACGAATAATCGCTGTCAGACTCATTTCAAAACTGCCGATATAGACAATAGTAATAAAATTATGTATTATAACTAAAATAATTCCTATAAGGCTTGACATTGTGGTTGCAATCTGCTATACTAATCATGTGGCAAGGGCTTGTACCCAGGCTTTCGGTACATCGAACGAATTCGCGGTGTCAGACCTGTCCCTGCGGGAGAGGGAACCGTTACGGATTTAGCGCAGTGAGCGATCCACAATGGTGCAAGCCAAAATTGAATATTACACGGCCGGAAGGCTGCTTAAATCACATGCAGAGTCAAAGCTGAATGAGACACCAATATTTCAGCGCTTGATTCTGCATTGTCTTTTTGCAGCTTTCCGGCCTTTTTTATTACGAAAAAGGAGGTGTTTTTCCGCCATGAAAAAGAAGAAAAAGAGAAAGGGAATAAAAGACCGGGCAATGCGCTGCCCCTATTGCGGGAGTACGGTGATATACCGCAGCGCGGAAGGTATTTACAGAGACAACAGCCGTGGTACAATGCTGTATGTGTGTTCGCATTATCCGGAATGCGACGCTTATGTCAGGACGCATCCGGGGACGAAGATCCCTGTCGGGACTATGGCAAACCATGAGCTGCGGAACCTGAGGAATACCGCACACCATTATTTTGACCGGCTCTACCACAGCGGTATGATGACAAAACAGGAAGCATACCTGTGGCTTGCCGACCTCATATCCGCACCGCTGTCGCAGGCGCATATCGGGTATCTCGGCGAATACTACTGCAAGCTTGTGATCGAGGAAAGCCAAAAAGCCATGGAACGGTTTAACCGGCGTAAGAAGCTTGGAAAATGCAAGGATTCGGGAAAGGAGGCGTATGCATCATGAAGTACACTCCCGAAATACAGCAAAAAGTAAAAGACAATATGGGTTTGGTAGGTAAAGTCATAAAGGACAAAGTCCATAACTTAAACGGCTCGGGCTTTTATTCCTATGAAGACCTGTACCAGATCGGGTATATCGGCCTTTGCAAGGCGGCGCTAACCGATAAAGGCGGGTGTTTTTCCACATACGCATACCGCCTGATCTGGAACGAGATCTGCGATGCGCTTATAAAAGAGACAAAAAAGCCGCAGTGCGAGCAGCTGCCGGAGGATTATCGTCTCTTTTCACCAGAGGACCCGTTTGAAACCGCGGAGTATACAGAACTGTATGAACTGTTAAAAAAGCTGAAAAAGTATGCGTGGCCGTCAGAGGCCAAGGGAATAGACGCCCTTATCTGGATGAGCCGTGGGTACACGAGCAGGGAGATCGGCACATATATGAATGCAGCGCCCAATGTGGTAACGTCGTGGGTGTCGAAAGCACGTAAATTTTTGAGGAAACGCCCGGAAATGCGCGCTTACCGCCCTGTGGGGTTCGGGCTATGAAAAGACGGCGCGTCATCATCCCGGTCCTGTGTCTTGCTATTGTGTTTACCGCTTTCCAGTTGTTCCTTTTTATCGGTTACGTGCCCAGCACCTCAATGGAACCAACATTAAAGGCCGGCAGTATCGTCTGGGGAACCCGCCTGCACGGCGAGCTTGGGACCGGCGATATCATCATTTTCCGCCGGGGAGACAGCTTGCTTGTCAAACGCATTGCTGCTTCCCCGGGCGAGGCCGTTATGATTTCCGGCGATAAACATATTGTACCGGACGGCTGTTATTACGTACTCGGCGATAATGCTGCTGTTTCCTACGACTCAAGATATTGGAAAGACCCGTATGTGCGGTGTGAAGACGTCGTGGCAAAAGTGATTGGGGTATGATACTGCATTATTGAAACGCTCTGTCTTTGCGGGAAAGAAATTTTACAATTTATAATTTCTCCACAGTAAATTCATAATTCCGTGATATAATCTAATGGGTGATTGCTTATGAAGAAAATTTTGATTGTGGAGGATGAGCCGGATATCCAGGAGCTTTTATGCGCTTATCTTCGCAATGCCGGATACGCGCCTTCTGTTGCAGGCGACGGCGTGGCGGCGTTGACACTGTTTCAGTCTGAGCCGTTTGACCTCGTTTTACTTGATATCATGATTCCGAAAATAGACGGGTTTGGCGTATGTGAAATGATCCGCAGACAGTCGCAGGTTCCCATCCTGATGCTTACGGCATTGGACGGCGAAGAGCAGCAGCTGCACGGTTTTGGGCTGGATGTGGACGACTATGTCACAAAGCCGTTTTCCATGCCTGTCCTTTTGGAAAAGATCCGCGTGATTCTCAAAAGAAGTGCCGGGACGAATGAAGATACCCGCCTGCGATACCGAGATCTGCTGATAGACCCGGACACGAGGGAAGCCTTTTTGGGCGGGCAGCTGCTGGAGCTGACCGCGAAGGAATTTGAGCTTTTGCATACCTTCCTGTCCGCGCCTGGACGTGTGTTTTCCAGAGAAATGCTACTCTCCAAGCTGTGGGGTTACGACTTTTTCGGAGACGAGCGTGTGGTGGACAGCCACATCAAAAACCTCCGCCATAAGCTGGGGCGGGACTATATCGAAACAGTGAGGGGTGTGGGATACCGTGCTGCGAAAGAAACTGAGTGAAAGCCTGACCGCACGTATTTTTCTGATAACTTCTTTCATCCTGCTCTGTGCCGGCGCTGTTACCTTTGCGCTGATCGCGTTTGCCACGCCGAGTATGTACACCTCGGTGGTCAACAGCGAGCTGCAGCAACAGACGGAGGCACTTACGGAGCGATTGAAAGAAACCAGCTTTGAAGACAGCGGCCCTGTTTTAGACGATTTTATCCGCTCTACCCGGACGGACGTCCTACTGCTGAACGCAGACGGCAAAGTTGTTGATACCGGCTCTGAGCTTTCTATGCAGTCAAAGTACAAGGACGACAATATTAAAGTCTCAACAGACGGCTCCGGCGAGGACGGCGGCGTTTCCTCTTCATTGGGTGTTTCCGTAGCGGAGAATGCCGGGAACACAACGACTGTTACGACAATGGAGCAATACTCGATCATTGCTGACGTATCCTTTGCCGACCGCCCTGATGTATACGCGCTTTATGTGACGCCGCACGCGGAGGAAGAAAACCTTGCGATCCGGGCGCTGATCCGGATGGCGCCCTGGCTGCTGCTTGTGCTGCTTGTACTCTCCCTGCTGTGCGCTTTTATCTACTCCAGGTACATTACCCGTCCGATCGTCCGTATCAGCGGGATTGCAAAGAGGATGTCGGAGCTGGATTTCAATTGGAAATGCAATGAACAGCGGCGCGACGAGATCGGTACGTTGGGACGCAGCCTTAACAGTATGTCACAGCGTCTGTCTGCTGCGCTTGAAGAACTGGAATCTGCCAATCATGCTCTGCGCGGGGAGGTGGAACAGGAACGGGAGATGGACCGGCAGCGCATGGCTTTTTTCTCAGCCGCATCTCACGAGCTGAAAACGCCGGTCACCATCCTGAAAGGACAGCTGTCGGGAATGCTTGAAGGAATCGACGTATATAAAGACCGGGACAAATATTTGCTCCGCTCGCTTCAGGTCACGGGACGGATGGAGCACCTGATACAGGAAATGCTCTCCATTTCCCGGATGGAAACCGGTGCGGCAGCTGTCAAGCAGGAATCGCTTGAGCTGTCAGCACTCATAGAAAAGCAGCTTGATTTTGTGACGGAACTGATAAAGCAGCGCGGACAGCGGCTTGCGGTACAGCTAAAGCCGGAGATTATGGTAACCGGCGACGTTTCTCTGCTTGGCAAAGCGATTGGAAATCTCCTTTCCAATGCAATCCTCTATTCGCCTGATGGGGCCGAAATCCGCGTATGGTGCGGCATCAGACAGGACAAACCTGCCTTTACGATTGAAAATACCGGCGTGCATATTCAGGATGACGCGCTCCCCCATCTTTTTGAAGCCTTCTATCGGGAGGAAGATTCCCGTAACCGCAGCACCGGCGGAAGCGGATTGGGACTGTATCTGGTGCGGATGATACTTGAAAGGCACCACGCTTCCTGCACGATTGAAAATACAGATGACGGAGTACGGGCAACAGTCCGGTTTTCATAATACTGAATAACGGCAAAGGAGCGCCTTAACAGGGCGCTCCTTTGTTGTATACCGAAAACCACGCGATAGTCGCGTGGTTCTATAAAGGTTAACCG
>CBCTZG010000092.1:0-9949 GCA_965151315.1 uncultured Clostridia bacterium | reverse complement strand
GTGGGCGACCCCAGCACTACGGCAACCAGCTGCATACCGTTCCGTTCAGCCGTCTCGGACAGGCAGCACATGGCCTTAGACGTAGAGCCGGTTTTCAGCCCATTGGCCCCCTGGTAAAACCGGATCAGCTTATTGGTATTTGCCAGGGCAAATTTTCCGTCCCGGAGGGAATCCGTCCAAATCGTGGTATATTCAAAGATCTTGGGGTGCTTAATCAGCTCACGAGACATTAACGCTACGTCTCGGGCTGAGGAATAGTGGTTGTCGTCATCCAGGCCGTTGGTATTCACAAAGTTGGTATTTTCCATCCCCAGCTCCTTGGCTCGCTGGTTCATCATAGCCACGAACCCTTCCTCGCTGCCCGCAATGTGCTCCGCCATGGCTACGGCGCCGTCATTTGCCGAGGCAACGGCAATCCCCTTCAGCATATCGCTGACCGTCAGCTGCTCGCCGGTTTCCAAAAACATGGTGGAACCGCCCATGCTTTTGGCCCGTTCGCTGGCCGTCACCATCTCATCCAACGTAATTTTTCCACTGTCTATGGCTTCCATGATCAGCAGCATAGTCATGATTTTGGTCACACTGGCAATCGGCAGGCGTTCGTCCGGATTGGATTCATATAAGATTTCCCCCGTGGAGGCTTCCATCAAAATTGCGGACTTGGCGCTGACCGTAGGGCCGGCAGATTCCGCGCTGACCGCTGCTGCCGTCTGGAACAGGAATGTAACTGCGCATAGCATGCAAATTATCTTTTTCATAGCCTATCTCCTTTGTCTTGTTTTGTCTATTTTATGCAGATCTCCGGATTCTATTCCAGACGCAACAAAAAAAGACAAGACTTGCGTTTTGTCTTTTTTTCGTCTCTTTAAATTCCAAAATGGATCACATACCGGTTGCTGGCTTTTGCCCGGCCCAGCAGCTCCAGCAGCGCCGAACAGGCAGGCTCGTCTGCGATTTTACAAATCAGTGCCGGCAGCTTTTCCGGCGGGATCAAGGTGACGCCGCAGTAGGCCAACCCTTTTTGCGGATTGTCTACCGTATGCCAGTAAAGCTCTACCGCCGCCAGCTTTGGAGCCAGAGCTGCCATCTGATCGTCATCCACAAAAATGCAGTCATACCGCGCCGGTGCATACTCGTCAAACCGCATACCAGGCGCGGGATCCCGGGGCATAATCCCAAATCCATGCGCCGCCATTACTGCATCGCCTTGGACTGCTCCATACATGCCTCCATAGCCTGGATGATTCCGCTGCGGAAGCCGTCTTTTTCCAAAACCTTCACCGCCGCGATCGTAGTCCCTGCCGGCGAGCAGACCATGTCCTTCAGTTCGCCGGGATGCTTCCCGGTTTCCAGCACCATTTTAGCCGACCCAAGCACAGCCTGGGCCGCAAAGGTATAGGCCTGGCTTCTGGGCATCCCGCCCAGTACTGCCGCATCCGCCATGGCCTCAATCATCATGAACACATAGGCCGGGGCGGAACCACTTACCGCCGTAACCGCGTCCATCAGCTTCTCCGGCACGATCTCCGCCCGGCCGCAGCTTCTGAGCAGCGCTAAAACCGCCTGAACATCTCCTGTGTTTTCCGGCTTTGCGGCGGCCGCGTTCAGGGAAACAGCCGACATAGCCTCCCCCACCAGCGCCGGCGTATTGGGCATCACCCGCAGGATCTTCAGCCCCCGGCCAAAGGCCCGCTCCAGCGTATCTAATGTCTTGCCTGCGGCAATGGAAACAATCAATGTTTCCTCCCGGACGCAGTCCCGGATTTGTTCAATCACTGCCGGCAAAACGTTCGGCTTCACCGCCAGGAATAAAATGTCCGCTTCCCGGGCAGCTTCCCGGCTGTCCGCCGGCTTTACGCCCAATTCTTTTTCCAGCCGCTCCAGAGCCGCCTGATCTGTATCCGCGGCAATCATATCCGTATATCCCGCCTTGACCATACCGCCCATCATGGCGCCGCCCATGTTGCCCGCGCCGATAAATCCGATTTTTTTCATTTGTACTCCATCCCTTTCCTTTTTTGATCCAACGCTACGTTGATTTCCGCCCCAATGAGCAGAATAATCATACAGCTGTACAGCCATAGCATCATTAAAACGATGGCCGTCAGGCTGCCGTATATATAAGAATAATTTGCGAAATTTTCGATATATACCGAATATAAATGGGAAAATATCATCCATCCCCCGGTGGTAAACACTGCGCCGGGGATATGCATTTTATACGGGGTTTTCCAGCCTGCAAAGGCTTTGAATACCAATGCGAAAAATAAACATACGCCTACGAAATATAAAAACGGCCGCAACCCATGGGTTTTCTGAAAGATCGCCGCGAACAGCTTATAATGCCCGTTTAAAAACAGGTAAACCCCTTTGCCAAACACCAGCATAATCAACGTCAGCAAAAGGACCAGTGCAAACGCCACTGTATACAGCATAGAGATGCCGATGCTGGAAAAAATGCTTTTTTCCGGCGACCGGTAAACCTTCCGGATCCCCCGCTCCGCCGCCGCAAAGCCCCGGGATGCACTCCACAGCGTGGTAACCGCCGTTATGGACATCAACGGGATGCTGGGCTTTCGGAACAAATCGCCCACAAATTCTGATACATACTTCCACACGCCGGAGGGCAGCACGGCCTGTGCTGCGGCAATGACATCCTGTTCTGTCATCGGCAGCCAAAACCGGATCAGCGACAGCAGCAGCATAACAAACGGGATGGATGCGATCAAGATATAAAATGACGCTTGGGCGGAATACACCATCACGTCATCCTCCGCTATCCGCACAATCAGCCTCGATATTTTTTTTACAGCCTGCATGGCCGCACCTCCCTGTTTTCACAATACCCTTATCATATACCAAAAACAGTATAATTATGAAAACAGCATCGCCGCCAAAAAAACAAGGCTGATGATGAATAACAAAACGTGGGCAAAAAACAAAGCCGTCATCCGGCCGTAGAGCGCTTCCTCCCGCCAGCCCCGCAAAACCTTGATCAGCACCAGGGCCATACCGCAGATAATCGCCGGGCAGAAAAAGAACCCTAAAAGCAGGCTGCCGTTTGGGCTGTACCGGCGGATAAACTGCAGTACGATCAGAAAATACGCCGCGCCGCTGCCCAGGGCAAAGATCAGCTCACCCGTCCGGGTGCATAAAAATTTCACGATTCTGTTCATCCCGATTTCCTCCATTTCATTCTTATAGCTTAGTATACACCCTTCCCGCCGGCCTGTCAATTTATTTTGTAAAATCTGGCCCTTGTGTTGCAATTTTCTTTTTCGCATGATATAATCATAAGGACTTTGAATGAAATGAGGTATAGACATGGCTTCTAACTTAGTAAGCGCGGAAAAACTGCAATCTACGATTGATTTTGTCCTAAACCGGCTGGATCAATACGCCGATATGTTTATTGACAAATTCCCCGCCCCGCAGAGCAAAAACTATATGTACCCCGCCATCGGCAATACCGACTGGACAAGCAGCTTCTACACCGGTATGCTCTGGTTGGCTTACGAGCTCACCGGCGACGAAAAATACAAAAAGCACGCCATGCTCCAGGTGGAAAGCTTTTACCAGCGGATTACAAAGAAAATAGGGATCGACACCCATGACCTGGGCTTCTTATACACCTTGTCCTGTGTCAGCGCTTATCGGCTGACTGGGGATGAAACCGCGAAAGCCGCCGCCCTGCTGGCAGCAGACCACCTAATCGGCCGATTCAAGGAAAAGGGCGGGTTTATCCAGGCCTGGGGGGCAGTCGACGATCCTGCGGCCTATCGGATGATTATCGACTGCCTTTTAAATCTGCCGCTCCTATTCTGGGCAAGCGATGTGACCGGCGATGCGAAATACCGGGCGGTCGCGGAAAAGCATATCAAAACCGCCTGCAAATACCTGGTGCGTGAGGACTACACTACATACCACACCTTCTATTTTGATCCCCAGACCGGGGCGCCGGATCACGGCTCTACCCACCAGGGATATTCTGATGATTCCTGCTGGGCCAGGGGGCAGGCCTGGGGCGTAACCGGGCTTGCGTTTGCCTATCATTACACAAAGGACAAGTCCTTAATCCCCTTACAGGAAAAAATTACGGAAGTATTCATAAATGCCCTGCCGGCAGATTCTATCCCCTATTGGGATCTAGTCTTTACCAGCGGGGACGAGCCCCGGGACACTTCCGCCGCGGCCATTGCCGTCTGCGGAATCCTGGAAATGGAAAAATACCATCATAATGAACGGGCGCTTGACTGTGCCGGAAAGATGATGAACAGTCTGATCGATAATTATCTTACGGATCAAATTGAATCCAATGGGATCCTCACCGAAGGCATGTACAACCGCAACGGCGGCGATGAACCGGAATGCAACATTTGGGGGGATTACTATTTCCTGGAGGCGCTCATGCGGCTCAAAAATCCAGACTGGAAAATGTACTGGTAAACCCCGATTGCGATCCAGAAAAAACGCGCCCTATGGGCGCGTTTTTTCTTTACTGGGAAAATTTTATTTTCTGGTCGTAATGATAATTGCCCGGATAATACCGCCTTTTGCCACCGCTTTATCCGCATACAGCTTGATCGACTTGATGTCCAGATCCGCCAGCTCGTCTACCGTTACCGTCTGATAGCTGCTGGTGTCTGTAATATCTACGATCTGCACCATATCCCACATTTTATAAACAGTCCCGCCGACTTTGATCCGCGTGGTGTCTACCGCCTCCACGCTGCCTGCCGACGCGGCCAAAGCCATACTGTATAGTTCTGAGAGCGATCCGTTTTCGGTTTTATAATATACCGGCGTACCAGAACTGGCGGAAAAGTTGATGGAAGAGGAGTAGCTTTGCAGCACGCCGTCTGTATAAATTTTATATGTGCCCGAATATGAATCCATCGTCTCCCCGTCCGTTCTGCTCCGCAGTACGCCGTAAGTATAACTGCCGCTTAAATCCTTTACATATAAAAGCCCAATATCCCCAAAGCCGTTGACGCTGACGGATGTGATCAGCTTCTGCTCCGGGATTTCCGCCACGTCTAACGTGTCAAAATTCAAGGTTTCTACTGTAACGACGTCGCTATCGTCGTCACTGGTCCGTTGGATGATCTTCACATCGTCTAAAACCGCTAAGCCGCCGACCGTCCGGTTTACCTGGTCGATCTGGCCATACGCCTTTGAGGACGTCGCTCTTTTCATGCTCACCATACCGTTTGCATAGGTCAGCTCCATCAGGTCGCCCAGGTAATCCTTATAATCCCGGTCAGTAACGTACTCATAGGTATTGCCGTCCGGCATGAATACGCTGGCCATGATTTCCGACCCGCCCGCGTTTTCACCGCTTTGGGCAATCTGGGTGTATGTCGACAGCAAAACGCCGTAATTCATAACGTCAAAATCTGTCATCTCCACCACAAAAGCGATTTCATCATTTTTGCCCAGCAGCAGCGTCACCTTGTCGCCGAATACATAGCTGCCCTGGGTGGCGTCCAGCTTCGCTTTGGCCTCGTCAGTGCCGATAGTATAGCTCTTCCCCGCTACGGTTATGCTCTCCGCGTTGGTCTTGTCCGGGCTGGCGTCATAGTAAATCCCGGTTACCTTTTTGGTATACACATCCATGGTATTGGTTTTCGTGTTATAATAAATCACATCGTACTTTTCAATTTCATCCAGGGTAACCGTTTTACCGTTCCGATAAATTTTTAAATTCACAGGGTTGATTGATATGCCGCCCACTGCGGCCTCCTCCGCCGTAAAATCCTTTCCGGCCAGCACCGGCTTGATTTCGCTTTGGGTGGTGTCTACCACTGCGAAGGACCAATCCCCCATAGTTTTGCCGTAGAATGTAATATCCGTATCCACCTGTATGTTGTTTTTGGCCGTACTGTAGTTGGTTTTTGTATAGTCCACATAGGTGGTAAACGTGTTGGCGAACTGGTATGTCCCTGTGGTTCCGTCGTCCTGCAAATACTCAATGGAATTGTCGCTGTTCACCTTAGTCACCACAACATCCATGGATTCCAGGACTGTGGGCGTAAACTGCTTGGCCTTTTGGGCCGGGTTCAGGATCAGTGTGCCCATTTGGTTGACGCTGGACAGAATTTCCATATTCTCTACGCTGTAAACCCCCTCCGACGTCCGGATCTGATTTTGGGAAAGCGAGGAATCCTCATTGGGGGAGGCGATCAGGAAACAATCCTCCACCACTGTGTAGCCCATGGACTCCAGCAGGGACTGGTTATTGCCGCCGTTAATATCATAAAACAGCGTCCGGTCGATTAGGACAGCCGCGTCTCCCCTGCTGATGGGGGTATCCGCGCCGTAGCCCATCCCGGCCGTCATCCCCAGCGCCGCAGCCCGGTCTAAATAATTATTCGGCCAGAAATAGCCTACATCCGCCTCGGTATACTTCAAAATCCGGCAGAGCACAGTGAGCGCCTCGGCATAGGTAATGGGTTTATCCGGCTGGAAGGTGCCGTCGGCATAGCCCACGACAAGGCTATTCTGCGACACATAGTTGATATATGGCACAGACCACGCGTTTGGCGACACATCATAAAACTTTGTAGTAACAGAATTCGATTTTGCAGTTGTTTCCTGATTAAGTGCGCAGACGACCAATTTCGAAAACTCCGCCCGGCTTAAAATTTTCTCCGGCTGAAAGGTGCCGTCGTCATAGCCTGCGATCACATCTAAGGCCTTGAGCCGCTCTATGGCCTCGTAATACCGGTCGCCGGCTTGGACGTCTGCATAAGACCCAGCCAGCACCGCCGGCTGCAGCGTACCTAGAGCCAGCACCACTGCCAGCAGATAATATTTAATTTTTTGCATATGAATATCCTCCCTCATATCATTCTGAGCGCAGCGCGTCGATTGGGTGCAGCTTGGCCGCCTTTCTGGCCGGGGCAATCCCAAAGAAAACCCCAATAAAAATAGCGAACACAAAAGACATGACCACCATATTGCTCTGGGTCACAAATTCCATGCCGATAGCCGGCGCCGCCGCCTGCCCCAGGCCAACGCCGACACCAATCCCGATAACGCCGCCCATGGCGCTGAGAATTACAGACTCGATCAAAAATTGCAGCAGGATATCGGTGGTCCTTGCCCCGATTGCCTTACGGATCCCGATTTCCCGGGTCCGTTCGCTGACCGTTACCGTCATAATGTTCATAATACCGATACCGCCCACCACAAGAGAAATCGCTGCGATCCCAGCAAGCATGGCCGTCATAGTTCCAGTCATTTCATTCATTGTATCCAGCATTTCCGCTACGCTGGATACACTGTAGCGGCTTTCCCCGCCCAGCTTTTTTTCCAAAAACGCCTCTATATCGGATACTGCCTGCTCCACGGTTTCTTCCGCAGCGGCTTCCAGATAAAAGGTGGAGATCGTCTTATTTTTCAAAAACCGCTGGGCCGTGGTATACGGGATCGTCACCTTATTGTCCGCAGAGCTTTCTGTGGAATCCCCCGCTTCCGCATATACGCCCACGATGGTAAACTGCTTGCCATTCAGTTTAATGGTTTCCCCTACTGGATCTACGCCGCCAAACAGCTCCTGCTGGATATACGTCCCCACCACCGCCACATAGGCCCGCTTAGAGACGTCCGCGTCGCTGATAAACCGGCCGCTGATCAGGTCTACCGTTTTCAATTCGCTGTAGTTGGAATCTACCGCATCTAAGGATGTGGAAAAATTATTATTCATCAGTTTGGCCTGGGCCGTCCCGCTGATGTACGGCGTGGCCTTGGTAACCAACTCCGGATTGTCCTCCACATAGCCTTGGAGATCTTCATAATCAATGGTTCTGGATGTATTCCGGCCCATAATATTGACGGTAATTAATTTTGTTCCCATTTCCGCCAGGGAATCCGTAATGGACTTGGTGGCGCCGCCGCCGATGCCGGTCAGCAAAATTACCGACGCCACGCCGATGATAATTCCCAGCATAGTCAGCGCCGACCGGCCCTTATTGCCTAAAATACTTTTTACGGACATTTTCACAGACTGCCCGAATTTTGTAAAGAACATTAAGCGCCGACCTCCGTTTCTCCGCTCTCAAAATCCAGCCGGGCAGCCTTTGTCCGGGTCGAGTCGCCCAGGCCGGAGGCCTTGACATTGGTTGGATCCGCCATATCGCCGCTGTTATCAATATCGTCGGTAATCTTTCCATCCTTGATGGTTACGATCCGCTCCGCCTGCTTGGCGATATTCAGGTCATGGGTAATAATAATAATCGTATTGCCTTCCGTATGGAGATCATGCAGCATCTGCATGATCTCGATCCCGGATTTTGAATCCAGCGCGCCGGTAGGCTCGTCGGCTAAAATCAGCGACGGGTGACTGGAAAGCGCCCGGGCAATGGATACCCTCTGCTGCTGCCCGCCGGAAAGCTCTGTAGGCTTATGGTGCATTTTATCCTTCAGGCCTACCTTTTCCAACGCATCTACCGCCAGCTTCCGCCGTTTCCCGGCAGACATCCCCCGATAAATCAGTGGAAGCTCCACATTCTCGATGGCAGATAGCTTTGAAAGCAGATTATATTGCTGGAAAATGAATCCAAGCTTTTTATTCCGCAAATCCGCCAGGTCATTATCCCGCATTTTGCTGCCCTCAATGCCGTCGATCCAATAGCGGCCGCTAGTGGGGACGTCTAAACAGCCGATCATATTCATCAGCGTTGATTTTCCCGACCCGGAAGGACCGATGATCGCCACAAACTCGTGGGGCTTTACGTGGAGACTTACGCCGTCCAGCGCGCGGACCTCCGTACCGCCCATTTTATAAATTTTCGTTATATTTTCTAATCGGATCATACTATCACCTCGGGCCGCCGCCCATACCGCCTCCGCCGCCGGAAGGCGGGCCGCCCATGCCGCCGTCTCCACCGCCGGATACGCTGACCGCGCCGCCCATACCGCCGCCCATGCCGCCGCCCATCATAAACGGCATCTGGTTTGAACTTGTACTGGAGGACAGCTTCTGGATTTGGTCGCCTTCCTGCAGGCCGCTGATAATTTCTGTATAGTCGTCGCCGGATACACCGATTTGTACCTCAACCGCCCGGAACCCGTCTGGCGCCTGGATTTCCCGGCCGCCGCCAGCCGGCGGCGCCCCGTCTGTTGCTTCGCTCTCTGTTCCGCCGCTCTGGGGCTGCCCTGTACCCATGCCCCCTGTCTGTGTGCCTGCGGGCATTTGCGGCGGCATTCCATTTTCCGTGCCATCCGGCATTTGCGGCGGCATTCCATTTTCCGCGCCATCCGGCATTTGCGGCATATTTCCGCCGTCCTCTGGATTTCCGCCTTGCTGCCCGCCCTGGGTGGAAGAAGCGTCATCCTTTACATATACATAATTTTTCCCCATAATGGATTTGATGTCCTCTGTAGGCACCAGCAGGACGTCCTGGGCTGATTCTACAATGACGCTGGCGTCAATATTCATGCTTGGCCGGAGATTCCCCGGCTGATCGATTACTACCTCTGCGGAATACGAAGTAACGCCGTTAGTGGCGGTCCCTTCCACTGATACGTTCGTAATTACACCGGAAAATTCCTCGCCCTCCAGCGCGTCGCTGGTAATCGAAACCATCTGCCCCACCTGTACCTTGCTGACATCCAGCTCGTCAATTTCCAGGCTGAATTTCAGCCTGGAAATATCTGCCACCACCATCAGGGTCTGGGTGGAATTGGTCCGGTCAATAGTATCGCCCGCTTTCGCGTTTTTGGTGATTACTGTCCCACTAATGGGAGATTTCACCGTATAGTCCTGAAGGCTCTCCTGTGCCTGTTTCATGGAAAGCTGGGCGTTTTCATAGGACAGGGCGCTGTTTTCAATCTCATCGGCGATCGTTTGGCTGGACAAGGTCGCCACCACCGCCCCCTCGGTCACATAGTCGCCGTTAGTATAATTTAAGGACTCGATCGTCCCCTGAACCTCTGTGGTAACCTT
>CBCTZG010000091.1:0-10313 GCA_965151315.1 uncultured Clostridia bacterium | reverse complement strand
GCACCGCCATCAGCGGAATAAAAATGGGGATGAAGCCAAGCATCGCCACCAGCATGACAATAACAACATAGATAACCGTGTAAATGCCAATCGTGATTAAGTCCTTTCCCTCAAGTCGGGAAGCACTTTTTTTCTTTGCATCCATAAACAATATCCTCCTATCCTTGTACGGAAAAATAAAATGTGGCGTAGTTAGCATAATCTAACCACACCACATATTGTAACTGTTACCGACAATGAATCCAACCCAAACCCGATTTCATTCTACCCAAAAACGGTATTTTTTTAGGTTTAGCCAATCGTATTTTCATCTTTATAGTTCTTAGGTATTACTCCATATTTCTTTTTGAACGCAGCCGCAAAATTGCTTGGTTTTGAATATCCAACCAGCGTTGCGATCTGGCTTACATTCAAGTCGCTTTCCAAAAGCAGCCCTGCCGCTTTTTCCAGTCTTTGATCTATGATGTATGCGTGAACCGATGTCCCAAATAAAGAATTAAATCCCTTTGTCAGCTTGGAAACACTGATATTGACCTTTTTCGCCAGTTTCTCACAACTCGGTGCAAAAGCAAGCTGGCTGTCGATAATCCGCTTTGCCTCGGTAATTGAGTCCCTGTCACTTTTAGAAATGCTGATATAACTCGATGAAAGAATACTGAGTTCCAATACTTCACTCAAATACACGGACAGCAATTCAAAGACCTTGCTTTCCAGAAATAAATACCCTAAACCGCCCCGGTATTGCGTAAAATCTTTTAACTCCGCAAAAATATGTTCCATATACGGGGTGATACTCACTTTTGAAATGCCAGTCAATAATTTTTTCTCATAAGCATCTATCTCACTATCTTCAAAGTAGTCACTCAAAATTTTATGAAAATAGGGCATGGGAATTTTTATATTTTTGAAAAGAAAGTTTGTCTTTCCGGAATAACACAGATATTCCATCTTACCATGTCCTCGATAAATACAGGATTCGCCTTTCTGTATGCTGACACATTGACGTGCATCTGCAATATTCCACGATACGCCATCATTAAAGCAAAATAAAAGTTGAATATAATCTTCGCAGCTTACACCCTGCACATTCATATCTGAAAAATAATTCATTTTCCAGTCTGATACAACAGCTCCTTGCTTTGTAACAACCTGTGAAATCTGACCTGTTCCCATATCAGCCGGAATATCTATTGTCACTGTCTGCGGAGAGTTGGAGAGCAGATCATGGTACAGCTTTGTCATGTATTGATTTGTCATTGTGCGCCCTCCTTTTGGTTAGTTTTAGCTAATCACAGTCTACACCACTTGCCTTGAAAAGTCAATTTATCTCTGTGGAATATGCAAAGATTAGAGAACAAAACTGGTTATCAGTAATTCACGATACTACCGGCAAGCAATGCAATCTTCCGTAAGATTGCGTATTTTAGAGGATTTCCCGTTGCCGTGAAACCCTCTAAAATGCTTGTTGGTGACATATCCCCAAACCCCTGAGATCGTCACCTGCGGTGACGGCTGCGCGTTCCTTCGGAACGCTGAAAACTGGGAGCAACATAAAACTATTGTCGGGATTTTTGCTTGTCTTTCTGCTGCTCCTGAGACGCAGGAATGTCCAGCAGATAGTCCACATTGGCCTTGATATTGTGAAGCTCCTTCATATCAGACCGGGCCTGCTTATAGGCGGCATAGGCTTTCCGTTTCTGTTCCAGCAGACCGGCGTATTCCTCTCGGAGCGATTTGACGGAGGGCAGTTTTGTGATTCCTATGCTGTCAAAATATTTCTTCGCCGCCTGGTGTAATAGAATATCCGCCTCATGCTCCGCCCGGAACTTTTTACTATAACCAGCCTTGCGGTATTCCACATAGACCGCCCGCGTCTTGGCATAGTTCACGATCTGTTTCTGCAATTCTCCATTGGCGGTCATCTGCGATTCCAGTTCCTTGATCTTTGCCGACAGTGCATTAAAGCTGATGGTAGCCGCAGCAGCTTTTTCCAGCAAATCTTCATAGCTCATATCTCCATGCTCTTTCAGGTAGATCACCGCCTGGGAGAGCTGTTTTAAGTTAAATACCTTCGCCCAGCGTTCATAGCCCGGTCCCTTGCCGGCCCGGACCGCTGCCTCAATATCCACCAGCAGCCCAGCCTTTGGAACGGGCTTTTGCGAAAAAGTACGGCGGGGTTTTGCCGTGCGGGTGCCCTCGATCCGTTCCTGTATCGCCTGCTCGGTATAGTCGCCTTTCAGCGTATTGCACCGGGTATAGTTTTTCTGCCCCGGCCCCCGGAGCCGGAGGTTCTTGCGTTCCCGGTTGACTTCGATTCCGGCAGCCTCCAGCTTCTTCAGGAAGTCCTCAAAGTCTTTCGGCCTTTCTTCCAGGGCCGCGTCGATTGCCCGGCGTAGCTGCTCCTGGAAGGAGGGCTGTTTCGTATTTCCCAGCCATGTGCCATAGTGGTCCCTGCTGGGTTTTGGATTTTCCACGATAGACAGACCGTGCTCCAGACACAGCTTGTCATTCATGCGCCGGATCGCCCAGGTAGAGCCCCAGAAGTTGCGGAATTTCCGGGTGCAGTCAAGGGCGGTGGAATTGATGATGATGTGATTATGAACATGGTGCTTATCCACATGGGTACACACCACAAAGGCATGATTGCCCTTTGTCAGTTTCAGTGCGAGCTCCCGCCCGATCTGGTTCGCTTCTTCCGGCGTGACTTCGCCGGGCTTGAAGGCTTGCCGGAGGTGGTAGGCGATCACATCATCCGCGCCCCGGTCCCGCCCGGTCAGGTTCAAATACTGCCGCTTGGAAAGAAGGAACTCCGCATCCGCGATTCGGGTATCACACTCATAGCCATAAATGAATTTTCCAAAATCCGTTTTCCGCGGATTCTCCACATAGTCAATGATGTCCGCAATGGCCGTAGACACATCCCGCCCTTTTCCCACATGCAGCGGCATTAGTCTTGTGGTTGCTATCAGGATCACCCCCTTGCCAAAATGAAAGAGCTGCCCGGAAGGACAGCCCTTGGTATGTATTCGTTATAGTGCCGGTGTATCTTTTTACTTTGGCATCCGCCCGCCGCATTTCCATAGTGCCATCGGGTGATGTTCAACACGCGAGAGAATATCAGCATCGTCAAACAAAAGGCCCGGCTGATAGTTTCCCTCTGCAAAAGCCTGCCAGAAGGACAGCTCCGTATCTTCCGGTTTTAGAATCGCGGCTAAATAATCCTTTACCTGTTTCTGCGCACAGGCCAGGTCAAAGCGTTCTCCACGGCGCAGCACCGGTGTAAGGTCCGTCCTGATTTTCCGTGCGGATATGCTGCCGATACCATTGAGGTCAAAGTATTCCGGCACGGTTTCCGAAGCAATCGCCGCGTAGAACATGATACACTTTCTGAAAAGCGGTTCCTGCGTCTCGTCAAACAATCCATACTTTTGCATATTGAACATATCATATAAATCCCGCGGGGCCGCCCGGTTTAAGAGGGCGACCGTCTTTGCGGAGAAGATTTCCAGAGGATCAACGTTTAATACTGTAAGCTCCTGATCGTTCCATGGCAAATAAACCGGTCTGCGGGAAACAGGCAGCACATGGCAGCGGAGCATATAGTTGATCTCAATTTTCAGGTTGTCTTTCATTCCTCCGGCATTCACATACTCGTACACGAAGGAATCCAGCGCGTGGTATTGCTTTGATTTCAAACTCAGCGTATAGCCGGAAGCCGCCATGTATTTTTGTATGTGTTCATTGATCTGCTCCCGCTCCGCTAGCATAGCTTCCCTTGATACATCCTTTGAGAAATCCAGGTCTATATCAACCGACAGGCGGGGCAGATCAAAAATCGTCAGATTGATCGCCGTGCCGCCTTTCAGGGCAAGGCTGTCCGCAAGCAACCCATCGCTTTCCATAAAAGAAAGAACATCCGCGAGGCGGCAGACTTTCTCAAAGGTGTCACGGACAAAGCCGAGTTCTTTGGCCTGCCTGCCAAGCGTAATACGGTCAAAGCGCATCATAATCAGTTACCCCCTTATTTATGATCGTTTTCAAATCTTTTGGAGCAAACAGTTTCCATCTGTTATGAAGGACAAAATCGCCCTGCTTTTCAAAGAGATAGGTTTTACTGGCAGAAGACCGTTTTTCACATTCCACAAAAAACGGTTCCGGTAAAGACAGTTCCTCTTTCCATGCTTCAAGAATAAATCCGGCCTTTTGATATAGCTGCGCCCGGCCATACAGTTCCAGCGCGTCAAGCAGTTTGCTGTAATCAAGCGAAGGAATCAGGAGAAGGCAGCGCAACAATTCTTCCAGGCCTCCGATTTTTTCAAAATCCGCTATACTGTCTATCACGGTCCGCTCTAAAGAAGTCACGCGGATGCCGGTGTCTGTTTTTATGATGTCCGTATTTCCCCGGCAGGCCATCGGACAGTAATTTACGCCGTCATAAGAGAACGGGCGGACGCGCTTTTGGGTGGTGAAGTACACATCATAAAAAACCTGGTTCGCATATCCGTAGTATTCAAAGGCGCTGTGGTGGGACACACAGGCATCGTCTGTCACGCGGGAAGCTATCTGGTAGCGGTTCGGGATCGCCTGTCCGGTTTCCATGCTGATGACCGCATATAGATTGCGGCGCACACGCTCGATATATCCTTTTTGCAGATAACTCTTTATCTGCCATACAGCGGAACTTTCTGATCCGGCGAGCTGCACCATATCATCATGTGTAAAACAGCGCAAAGCGGCAAGCTCTTTGTATCGTTCCATTGCACAGCCTCCTTTTTTGTTTTCATTATAACGCAAAGCAAGAGAAAATACAATGGTTTTGAACGGATTTAGAAATAATCGTTTTTTGAACTGCACGAAGCAATAGGGAAAGTATCTGTTTTGTGCGAATTTGAAAATGTATTAACGTTCCGGCTCTTTCCGTTTTGTTGGTGCATGTACGGCTGCCGTCCGCTCTGTACTCTGTTTTATGCCTTCGCGGATCGAGACTTTCTTCCCATGTTCCTTTGTATAATCGAGCCGGGCCTGCGTAAGAAAGAGATCGACAAGTCCGGGGTGGCTACGATCCACCACAAAGTAAACATTCCGATCTTGGCCGAAGCCGTCCGGGTTCTCGTAGACCGGAATGGTTTTCGCCCAGGCTTTGTTATCGCGGGAAATACGCCCATCCCAATCCTTTTGCCGGACCGTGCCCGCAAGCACATAAAACATCCGGTCATAACCGAATTGTTCCAAAACCTGATGTACTGCCTCCGTTCCGAGGCGGTTATCCCGGTAGTGATCGGCAATGGCCTGTTCGATTGCCTCCTTACAGGCGATATTTGCCTTATAGGAAGCACGGTATTGTTCCAGTTCTCCATGCTCACGCACATAGGAAGCCGGATAGATATATAGCTGTGTTGTGTCTTTCATGTGATCCCTCCAAATAGAAAAAGCTGCCTTGTGAGACAGCCCCGAATAGTGAAAAAGAGGGCGGGACACCGAAAATGCCCCGCCCATAAGTTTATCCAAATACAAAATCTTTGAGTGCGTGGTTTGCGCCGCCGATCATCCCGACCAGCCAGGCCGCCGCCATTGGCAGACCGTAGGGGCTTATCAGAAACGCGATCACCAGCCATGCAAGCCCGGCCCACACTCCGGCAGTAAAGAACAGCACCAGCGACGCCAGAAATACAATGCCTGATAAAATCCCCAGCACCGCGCCGGATGCGATCACCAGGAACTTGCACACCAGATAAAGAAGCCCCGTAACCAGGACAAAGGGAAACGCCAACAGTTTGAATATCAGACGCATAGGTCAAGCCTCCTTCCACGGGAAAATATCATGTCCCTCTGCCAAAATTCTACCGTGCCGGTTCCCGGAAAGCAACGGCTATTTTCTCCGTTTACGAAATGTTTGCAAATCCCCGGAGCAGCTTATCCATACCATTCCACAGGTCATCCAGCCGGGTACGCAGATCTTCCACATCCGCAGCATAAACGCTGCCGGTTTCATTGGCACGCCGGGTGTACTGGTTTAAGTTGTTGGAGCAGATACGAAGGAGGCGTATCATTTCCTGAATGTCGCCCATATCCAGGTGAATGATGTAACCGTCCACCGCCATTTTGCGGAGATAAGCGGAAAGGTTGGTGATCCCCAGCTCTGCCATGCGCTCTTTTATCAAAGCAGCCTCCGCCTCGGTCAGAACAAACTCCACACGGACAGACCGCTTATCCCGTCCGCCCTTCATCGGTCCAGCCCGCCTTTATGGGGTGCGCCTCTACCGGGAGCAGCGACGGCGGCCTGGGCCTCTTTGAGCCTGCCGCGCATGGACGCCTTTTTTAATTTTTCCATGTATTCCTGAACATTGCCCGGCTTTGCATGGTAATCCCGTTTCAGCCGTTCCCGGCGCAGGATCACCGCCAGCTCCCGCTCGCTTTCCGGCGCGTACTGCATGGATTTTGGCGTGCCGTGCTCCGGCATAAGCTCATTGATCTGCCGTCTCCGGGACTGATAGGGCAAGGTAAACTGTACGCCGTCCTCGAATGTCACCGTTACCCGGTCAATGGGACAGGACAGTGATTTCACCCGCTCCACATGGGAAGGGTAATCCAGAGGGTAGATGGTGCCGGTCACTTTTCCATCCTGCAAACCATCCAATGTAAGGGCATAAGCTAAAATCGGGTCATTCGTCTGCTCATGGTAGAACATCCACACTTTATTTTCATTGCTTTCCTGTAGATACACCTCCCGCTCGCTCAAACAATAGGTGCCGCAGGGCCGTGACATCCAGAGAAGGCGCCGCTCCTCCGGTTCTCCTGATAAGGCCACCTTTTGGATCAGTTCTTTATCCACGTCAAAATCTTCTTTATAATGCTGTGTATGCAGTTCTACGACCTGCCCCAGAAAGTCCAGTATGTCTACGCCTTCAAATTTGGTCCCCATACTCAAAGCCCCCTTTCCGGGACAGGCGGTGTGATCTGCCTTGCCTCATGCTCCGGGCGCTCGGATTTCAGGCGGTCCAGGACAGAGGGCTTTTCTTCCGGCAAGGTCTCCGGGGCAAGCTCCCGGATTTCCTCGTGGGTCTGGCCGTCCGTCAGGTCCGGCTTCACCGGGGGCTCGTTGTTCAGCCTGCCGTCCAGCATATTATAATTGCCGGTCTGTCCTTCCTCGTAAAGCTCCGCGTTCCGCAGATAGCTTTCAGGCGGCTGGAAGGGCTGCCCGGCGAACAGGATTTCCCGCTGTGCTTCAAACTGCCGGAGAACGCCGTTTTGTAGCCGGGCAAACTCCGCATACTGATCCGATGTAAGCCCACGCTCCAGCATTTCCGCCTGAGAATGGGCCCAGCCCTCACCGTAGAGGAAATAATACATATCCGCCCGGTCTGTGACAAAGCATAGGGAGCCGTCGCCGTTATCGTAATAGGAGGTAAGCCCGTCCTGATAGTGATAGTGTTCCTCGCGGCCCAGATAGACCCGGTTGTCTGCCGCAAGCATGGCGACCATGCCGGCATAATTGCTGTGTACCGCGGAACGGATTTCCACCAAAGGGTCCGGATCTTTGGAAAGCTGCCTGCCGGGAATCTCATTCAGTTTTTCCATCGCCGCGTTTCGGGGCGTCTGTTCCTCATGGGCGCGGGCAGCTCTGTCCGGCTGTGTTCCGTCCTTTCGGACAGCACCCGGTTCCGGTTCCTTTTCCTTTACAAAATAGTGGACGTTGGCAGTCGTGCGGCTGTTACACTCCTTCGCGTAAGCCTCGGCTGTCTCCTGGGAGGCAAATTCAAGGGGCCTGCCGGCCTCCTTGCACCAGCTTTCCGCCCGCCCAAAGATTGAAGCGGCGCTGCGCACCGCCCATACACCGTAAGTCTTTTCTTTTTCCATCGGCACCTCCTGTTATCGTTCCTGCTGCTTTTCCGGTTTTAGCCGGGCAGACGGTTCCGCTGTTTTCGTTTCTTTAAGCTGCTGCCGGAGGGAGGGCCTTTGTTCCGGCTCCGTATCTGTGATATTCACATACTCGCCGATGATACAAAGCGCCTCGCCATAGCTGCCGGAAGCAAATACCCGGTCCTTCATTTCCTTTGCCTGGTCTGTAAGCCCATGCTCCCGCAAAGTGCGCTCAGCGATCCCCACCAGGTTAAAAATATTGCCGTCCTGCCCGATCAGCGCGCAGTCCGGCTTTTCCGGCTCCGGCGCCGGTTCCCCGATAAACCCGCCCAGACGGTTGGGGACAAAATCAGAGAGCCATGTGCCACCGAAAGTCTCATGGGTCTGCAAACGCCACATGGCAAGTTTCCCAATCTCCAGGTCCACACCCTCAAAGGGATAGAGCAGACAGGGAGAATCATTATACTCAAAAGCAAAAATATCCTGGAACTTCGCGCCGTTTTTCAGAATACCGGCCTCGGTGAACATTTCATTGATCCCGTCAAGCCATTCCTGCAGCTCGCCGCCGCAGCCCTGCAAAATCAGGCCGCCTTTTCCCTCCATACGGCGAAGGTCCTCTGTTTCAATATGGTTGATACTCAAAAAATCGCCTCCTATCGTTGTTGTTGGTTTTCTTTCCTGTGCCGGACAGCTTTGCCCTCCGGCGTTTTCCTTAGCTGCTGCCGGAGGGAGGGCTTTTGTTCCTCTTTCTGTAAATCCGTAAGGATCGCAGATAAGGGCTGTTCCCACCGGCTCCCGAAGCCCCGTACCACCGTTCCGGCCAGAGCACCGTTTTCCCTGAACATTTCCAGCGTGTCAAAAGCCCGGTCAAAAAGAGAAATGTTTCCGGAATCTACACATGGGGCAAAGTGGATCACCCCTTTGGGATAGTTCCTGCCGGTCCCGATCCAGCCCCGCACAAAATCGTCAAAATCTTTTGTGATTCCCGCATCTGCCAGCTCCACGGCATGGCTGGCATTTACAAGACTTGTTTCCTGATACTGGCGGCCCAGGACCAGCACGCCGGTCTTTGGATTGAACAGGAAGCGCCGGTTGCCGATCTGCTGCATGTCAATGGCCTGCGTCCTGGTATCGATCCGCATGATCTCCGGCACAATCGGTATTTTTTCTATAAGCATCCCTCCAAACTGTCATAAAAATAGAGCACTAAAATGCGCCCTTTGTCCGCAACTTAGCCCCATTTCAGAGGCCGGGAGTATTCTAATATAGGCGCCCCGTAAACAGGGCCTTAAAACCCTTGAAAACACTGGCCTGATTGGGCTAAGTTGCGGACACATCACCCTCTGTTTTGCCGCCTGCGCCGTTTCCGTTCCCGCTCGGATTTCCGTCTGGCAAAGCTACGGCAAAAATCCGAACAATACGCCTGGCTTGTGACCGGAAGGTAAGCCTTTCCGCAGACCGGGCATATCTTCTGCCTGAGAGAAGTATCTTCACCGGTCAGGGCAGATTCCAGCTTTGGCTCCGTAGGCAGCACCGCCGCCCGGAAATAACGGCAGAACGCGCCGGTCCACCATTTATTCAGCATGTAGCAGGGACAGTCCAGGGGGAGGCAGAGCTTATCCTGGCAGTCATAGTTGGCGCACAAACTCGTCACCAGCCTTCGGATTGCCGCCCGCTCGGATCGTGTCAGTTCTCTTTCCGGTGGGGCGCTCATTTGCGCCCACCTTTCCTCGCCGGAAATTCCAGCTTGAAATTCACATACTTGCCGCCCGTATCATCCAGCACCACAACCGCGTCATAGGTCCGGCCCGTTTTTTCACTGTAAAGCCCGGACATAGAAACGCGGCCCTCTTTCAGAAGGGCCGCCGCAACGGTTTTTGTCAGGGTTTTCTTCTTACCTGTAAAGAATTTGTTATCTTTCCAGAGGGCAAAGGAGCAGTCTCGCTTTTCACAGAAAAATCCCTTTTTGCCCTCATACACAGTGCCGCCGCAGCGGGGACAGGTGCCGACAGCCTCGCGCCGGGTTCCTTTTGCGTAAGGGAACAGGCCGGCAAACCGTTCCTCCGGTGCGGTATGTTCTTTGACAAGCCCCCTGTTCATATCGGCGATCCCTTCCATGAAAGCCTCCGCACTGATCTCGCCGCGCTCCACCTGTTTTAGTCTGGATTCCCATTCCGCGGTAAGCAGCGGGGATTTAATATTATCCGGCAGGACCGTAATCAGGTTGGTTCCCTTTTCCGTGGGAATGAGCTGTTTTTTCTTTCTCTGCACAAAGCCGGTTGTTACCAGCTTTTCCAGTGTAGCCGCACGGGTAGCCGGGGTGCCTAAACCCTTGCGCTCTGCATCCTCCGGTGCGTCTGCCGCGCCTGCCGTTTCCATAGCTGCCAACAGGGAATCCTCCGTATAGTGCTTTGGCGGGGAGGTCTTGCCTTCCCGGACGCCTGCTGCCACCG
>CBCTZG010000090.1:0-10552 GCA_965151315.1 uncultured Clostridia bacterium | reverse complement strand
TGTAAACGCAATCTCCATTACCCTTTTCCTCCTATGCATAAATTTAAAGTAAACATTAACATTATACCATAAAAAAATATTTTTACAAGAAGATTTGCAAAAATTTTTAAGAAAATTATGAATTTTCTCCCAAAGGGGTATACGAACATCAATTTTTTTGATATACTAACCATAGAAATGGGGTGTTCTGTTGCGCGCGACATCAAATGAAGAAAAAATAGAACGGGTTTTGCTGGCCGGCGTCCATACCGGCCGGCGGGACAGCCTGGCCGATACCACGGAGGAATCCATGGCGGAGCTTGCCGAATTGGCGAAAACAGCCGGCGCGGAAGTGATTGCCCAGGTGATCCAAAATAAGGCGGAGCTGGAAAGCGGCACGTATATGGGGGAAGGCAAGCTGGAGGAGATCAAGGAAATCATTCCTGGGCAGGAGATCGACTGCGTGATTTTTGACGACGAGCTTTCCCCGGTGCAGCTGCGGAATATCACCGACCTGTTGGGAGTAAAGGTGCTGGACCGGTCCATGCTGATTTTAGATATTTTTGCCATGCGGGCAAAAAGCGGCGAAGGAAAGCTGCAGGTGGAGCTGGCCCAGCTGAAATACCGGCTGCCCCGGCTGCGGGGCATGGGCGCGGTGATGAGCCGGACCGGCGCCGGGATCGGGACCAGGGGCCCCGGTGAAACCAAGCTGGAAACCGACCGGCGCCATATCCACCGGCGGATCTCCGCCTTGGAGGAAGAGCTTTCGGAGCTTGTTAGGCACCGGGATCTGCTCCGGAGCCGGCGGAAAAAGGACGGCGTGATCACGGCGGCCTTGGTGGGGTATACAAACGCGGGAAAATCCACCCTGCTCAACGCCTTGACAGACGCCGGGGTATTCGCGGAAAACAAGCTGTTTGCTACTCTAGACCCAACCGCCCGGGCGCTTACCCTGGAGGATAACCGGAAGATCCTGCTGGTGGATACCGTGGGATTTATCCGGAAGCTCCCGCACCATCTGGTAGAAGCCTTCAAGTCGACCTTGGAGGAGGCGGTGGCGGCGGATCTTTTGATTCACGTTGTAGACGCGGCGAACCCGGAAAACGCACAGCATATCCAGGTGGCGGAGCAGGTACTCCGGGAAATCGGTGCCGGGGGCAAGCCGGAAATCCTTGTCTACAATAAATGCGATTTAACTGGCGAAGCTGACGATATACCGCCGGCGGATGCCGTTCGAATCTCCGCAAAGCAAGGGACGGGGATTTCGGAACTGATCGGGAAAATTGCGGATACGGCGCCAGGGAAAAAACAGCGGGTCAAGGTGCTGATCCCCTACAGCCAAGGTGCGCTGGCCAGCCGGCTGTACGGGGAGCAGAAGGTCCTTTCCCAGACCCATACGGCGGATGGAACAGAGATAGAGCTTTTAGCAGACAGCCGTACCTACGCGGCATTGCGTGGATATATTATAGAAGGATAGAGGTGGTTTTTATCTCCCGAAAGGTTTGTTATAAAACGGTGGCCCGGTATGGAGAGGCGGCGCTGGTAGAAAAAAAATCAAGGTTCATCGCTTCGGTTCGGCCGGCAGATACGGAGGAACAGGCGCTGGCGTTTTTGGCAGAGATCCGGGGGAAATATCCGGATGCAACCCACAACGTATACGCCTATATTATTGACGAAAACAATATTTTCCGGTATTCAGACGACGGGGAGCCAGGCGGTACGGCCGGTATGCCGGTGCTGGACACCATCCGCAAGGAAGGGATCGTAGACACGGCGGTGGTGGTGACCCGGTATTTTGGGGGAACGCTGCTGGGGACCGGCGGCCTGGTCCACGCCTACGGCGCCGCTGCCCGGCAGGGGCTTTTGGCGGCGGGGATCGTCACCCGGACGCTGTGCAATGTGGTGTGCGTCCATGTGGATTACGCCCTGTCTGGGAAGATCCAGTATATGGTGGCATCGAATGGGTTTATCCTGGAGGATACCGTATACGGGGCCGACGTAGCGTTTTATGTCTGCTGCAGGATTGAGGACGCCGACGGCTTTATCGCCAAAGCGGTAGACGTGACCAACGGCCGGGCGGTGTGTACGGTAGTGGAGCAGAAATATATTGATCTGTAGAAATAGACACATATTACGGAGGAAAGGAACATAAAATATGAAGAAGATTGGAATTCTTTCAGTTCTGATGATCGCACTGGTTCTGGGCGGATGTACGCAGGAGCAGCCGGCAGCGCCCACGCTTTCTCCATCCCCGGTGGCAAGCCCATCCCCGGCGGTAACGCAGACGCCCCAAAGGCCGGAAAGGAAAATTGAAAAAATCCAGGCGGATGATATCCCAGCTGGGTGGACCACTTTAGGGGAGACGGAATATGACGTGACATCGGATGGGGACCCGGATCAGATTATGTTGAAAACATCGGCCGCCCGGGAAGACGGGGAGCTTTATCTGGACGACAGCCAGGAATGGGCCCTGACGGTGGAAACAGACCAAGGCGTGTATCCGCTGTATCGGGAGCATACCCATGGTACGCCGTATTTAGAGGTCAGCGAGTTCTATATAGGAGAGGAGACTGTGCCGGTGATCGCCCTGTATATTTTCTCGGGGGCGGGAACGGAGCTCCGGCAGTACCGCTGGCGGGACGGCGCATTTTATGAAACGGTGGCGTACACCACCAACGATGAAGCAGACGGCGGGATCAACCGGATTTATTCCTCGATTCCCGACTATATATAAAATGCAGAAAGGAATGTGAGCACTATGGTTAAGGTTTTGACAAAAGAGAATTTTGAAGGCGCAGTTTTGCAGGCCCAGGGCCCGGTTTTGGTAGATTTCTGGGCAAGCTGGTGCGGCCCCTGCCGGATGGTTTCGCCGATTATTGACGAGCTGGCGGAGGAATACGCAGGAAAGCTGACTGTAGGCAAGGTGAATGTAGATGAGCAGGGGGAACTGGCTTCCCAGTACGCTATTGTTTCAATCCCTACGATTTTGGTTTTTAAAAATGGGAAGATCGTGGATAAAAAGGTGGGCGCCCACGCCAAGGACGATTTTTGTGATATGATTGACAGCCATTTATGAAACAGGTACTAATCCAGGCAGCACGGGAAATCGGATTTTCGGATATTGGTTTTGCCAAAGCGGAGGTCTATGAAGATCTCCGCAAGCAGCTTTTAGCCCGGGGATGTGTTTTCGCAGGCACGGATATTGAGCGGCGGGTCAACCCGTTTTTGATTTTACCTGGGGCAAAGTCGGTTATCGTTTTGCTTTGCTCGTACTATACAGGCCTGCGGGGCAATATTTCCGCTTACGCGTTCGGCCAGGATTACCATCGGGTCCTGACAGAAAAATGCCGGGCCCTGGCATCTTTCCTGGAGAAGGCGGGGTATGCTGCCCAGGTGTTCTGCGATACGGGAGACCTGTGCGAGCGGGATCTGGCCTGGCGGGCAGGACTGGGATTTATCGGCCGAAGCGGTTTTTTGATTAGTCCGAAATTTGGTTCGTATGTGTTTATCTCGCATATTGTCACCGATTGCCCGCTGCCGCCGGACAAGCCTCTGGCGCAGACCTGCGCTGGCTGCGGCCAGTGCGCCAGGGCTTGCCCGGGGGGCGCTCTGAGCAAGGACGGTATATTTATACCGGAACGGTGCCTTTCCTATATCACCCAAAAAAAGGGCCAATTAACGCTGGAAGAGGAACGGCTGATCCGGGAGAGCGGCTGCGCCTGGGGATGCGATGTGTGCCAAGCGGTATGCCCCCACAACCGGGGTATTCCTAAAACGGGGATTCCGGAATTTTCTCAGGATCTGATCACGACGCTTTCCATCGACCCGGGGATTTCCAACCGGGAATTCAAACGGAAATACGGCGGCCGGGCTTTTGCCTGGCGGGGAAAAAACGTGCTTTTGCGGAATTTGGATATTTTGCGGAAATCATGAGCGGACAGGCGGCTGTCCGCTTCTGACTGTCGAAAAACTCGGCCTACCGCAAGCAGGAAAATACGAAAACGCGTTCTAAAAATAATTGTTTACTACAAACCATGCGGGCTTTATCGAGAAACCAGCATGGTTGCTTGCTTTTTGCGAAAATGTCCCCTACCGTACCACTGTACGCCGACGGGAACATTCTCACAAAATATCCCTTCGTTTTTCAATAGTCTCTCAGCGTGTCGACTTTATCGACACGCTGAAGCGGACAGGCGGCTGTCCGCTTTATTGTTGGAAAACCGGCGGCCTTCCATATTGTTTTTATAACAATATGCTGTTTTTTTCAAAAACTACTTGCATTTTTATTCATAAAGTTGTATAATTTGAGAATACATTGAAAGGATGTGCCGGATATGTTAGCAGAGATTATGGAATTAGACAAACAATATTATATGAATACCTTTGGCCAGCGGCTGCCGGTAATGTTCACAGAGGGCAGGGGGATCCAGCTGACGGCTTCAGACGGCAAGGTATACCGGGATTTTCTGGGGGGGATCGCTGTGACGGCTTTAGGCCACGGGCACCCGGAATTTACCGCCCGGATGAAAGCACAGATCGATCGGGTGCTGCATGTTTCCAATTACTATTACATAGAAGCCCAGGCCAGGCTTGCCCAGAGGCTTGTCCAGAATTCGGCGGCGGACAAGGTATTTTTCGCCAACAGCGGGGCAGAGGCCAACGAGGGTGCGTTCAAGCTGGCGAAGATTTATTTTTATAAGCAAGGCAAGGAAAAATATGAGATCATTTCCCTGCAAAAGTCCTTCCACGGCAGGACGCTGGCTACCGTAGCGGCTACAGGGCAGGAAAAATATCAGAAGCCGTACCGGCCTCTGACGCCGGGCTTTATCCAGGTGGAGCCAAACGACCTGGCCGCCCTGGAGGCGGCAGTGACAGAGCAGACGGCGGCCATTTTGGTGGAGCCGGTCCAGGGGGAAAGCGGCGTACATCCGATGGAGCCGGAATATCTGCGGGCACTGCGGCGCCTTTGTGACCAGAAGGACATCCTGCTGATCTTTGACGAGGTGCAGACCGGCATGGGCCGGACGGGCTGCATGTTTGCCCATCAGCTGTACGGCGTAGAGCCGGATATTTTCACTTCTGCCAAGGCCCTGGGCAACGGTATGCCTATCGGCGCTGTATGCGCCAAAGATTTTGTAGCCCAGGCCTTTGCGCCCGGAGACCATGGTTCCACCTTTGGCGGGAACCCTCTGGCCTGCACAGCGGGGCTGGCGGTATTTGAGATTATGGAAAAAGAGCATATTTTAGAAAATGTCCGGCAGGTTTCCGACTACTTTATGCAAAAATTATGTATAATTAAGCATAAATATGCAGGCTGGGTGCTTGACCTGCGTAATGCCGGGCTTTTGATCGGTATTGAATTTCCGGGGGATATTGCCAAAAAGGTATACGACGGGTTGTTCGCGGCCGGTGTACTGACGAGCCTTTGCGGCGGGACTACCCTGCGGCTGGCGCCGCCCCTGATCCTGACCCGGGGGGATGTAGATGGATTTATTGAGACGTTAGACGCGGTTTTGGCCGCACTGTAGAAAGGAGAAAGGGAAATGGAAGCGATTCAGGATTTTATCAGCCTGCATGATTTGACAAAGGAGCAGATTTCCGACCTGTTAGAACTGGCGCTGAAGCTGAAGAAGGAACAAAAAGCGGGGATCCCTCATCCGCTCCTGGCCGGGAAAGCCTTGGCGATGATTTTTACCAAGTCTTCCACCCGGACGCGGGTGTCCTTTGAAGTGGGGATGACACAGCTGGGAGGCTATCCCTTGTTTTTGTCTGCCAACGATATTCAGCTGGGCCGGGGGGAAACGATCTATGATACGGCCAAAGTATTGGAGCGGTATGTGGACGGGATCATGATCCGGACCTATTCCCATCAGGATGTGCTGGATTTGGCGGAGTACGCCGACATCCCGGTAATCAACGCTCTGACCGATCTGCTGCATCCCTGCCAGGTGCTGGCAGATCTGCAGACGATTTATGAGAAAAAGGGCAGGCTGGAGGGGCTGAAGTTTGCGTATATCGGCGACGGAAACAATATGGCCAACTCCATCATGTATGGCTGCGGGAAAATGGGCTTGGACTGCGCTGTTGCCGCGCCGGCAGGCTTTATGCCGGACGGGGAAGTCACGGAAAACGCCAAGGCAGATTTCCAAAAAAGCGGCGCCAGCCTGCTTTTGACCCATGACCCGGCAGAAGCGGTCCGCGGCGCGGATGTGGTTTATACGGATACCTGGGTCAGCATGGGCATGGAAGCGGAAAAGGCGGAGCGGGTCAAGCTGTTTCAGCCGTATCAGGTGAATGGGGAATTATTCGCACATGCCAAGGATGACGCACTGTTTATGCATTGCCTGCCGGCGTACCGGGGATTCGAGGTCACGGCGGAGGTGATCGACGGGGAGAATTCGGTAATTTTTGACGAGGCGGAAAACCGGCTGCATGCCCAGAAGGCTGTCATGGCAGCGCTGATGGGCTGAGGGGGAACGGTGTGATGGAATATCAATCTTTATTTTTAGTTCGGATGGCGACTTATGCGGATATTCCGGACATTATGCAGATTACCCGGGAGGCGTTCTTGAAATACAGCGAGCTGTCCGGGGTGGATAGCCTGGCCGCGCTGGAAGAAACGTATGAAGACGTGAAGCGGGATATTGATACGAAAGTAGTCCTGATCGCCTTTTCCGACGGGGCGCCGGTAGGCAGTGTGCGGGTGCAGGTGTTCGATGACGGCACTGCGTACCTGAGCCGGTTTGGGGTTAAGGTGACTTCCCAGAATAACGGCATCGGCAAATCCATTATGAATCTGGTAGACCGGATCATGATGAAAAAGGGCGTCACGCGGATCAGCCTTCATACCGGGGCGAAGATTACGTCCCTGATCCGGTTTTATTACGGCCGGGGCTTTTACATTGATTCTACCGACAAATCCAGAGGGTATATCCGGGCTTTGCTGGTGAAGGATTACCAATAAAATTAAGAATATATAGGAAGAAGGACGGATAAATATGATCAAAGCGGCGGTATTGGGCGCTACGGGCTATGCGGGGATCGAACTGGTGCGCCTGCTGACGAACCATCCGGGGGTCAGTATTGAGATCGTTGGATCTCAGAGCTTTGCGGGAAAGAAAATCAGCGATGTGTACCAAAACCTGCGCCATGTGTTGGAAAAGGAATGCACGGAGCTGGACCTGGATGCGGTGGCCAAGTGCGATGTGGCCTTTACGGCCCTGCCCCACGGCGCGTCTAAAAGTGTGATCCCGGCCATCCTGGAGCGGGGCGTGAAGGTCATTGACCTAAGCGGCGACTACCGGTATGATGACCCAAAGGTATACGAGGCCTGGTACGGCGAGCCCCACTCCTCCCCGGAGCTTTTGGCAGAGTCAGTATACGGCCTTTGCGAGCTGCATCGGGAGAAAATCAAAAAAGCCAGGCTGATCGGGAACCCGGGGTGCTACACTACCTGCTCCATCCTGGGGGCGGCGCCCCTTTTGGCAAAGGGGCTGGCCCAGACGGAAAATATTATTATCGACGCAAAATCCGGCGTTACCGGCGCAGGCCGGGGGCTGGGGCTGGCATATCATTTCTGTGAGTGCACGGAAAATACCAAGGCCTATAAAATCGGGACCCACCGGCATACCTCGGAAATTGAACAGGAGCTTTCCAAAATCGCGGGCAGGGATATTATCCTGTCCTTTACGCCCCACCTGATCCCCCAAAAGCGGGGGATCTTAGCCACCATTTATATGAACCTGACAAAGCCTTGTACCGCGGAAGAACTGGTGCAGGTTTACCAGGATTACTACCGGGGTGAATTTTTTGTCCGGGTCAAGGCGGCGGGGGAGCTGCCGGAAACCAAGCATGTGGCGGGCAGCAATTTTGTGGATATCGGCATAGCGGTAGACCAGCGGCTGAACCGGGCAGTGGTGGTTTCGGCCATTGACAATATCGTCAAAGGCGCGGCGGGCCAGGCGGTGCAGAATATGAATTTAATGTTTGGCTTAGACGAGGGGACGGCCTTAAAACAGGCCGGCTTCTATTTGTAATATGGAGAAGGAAGGAAGCGTATAATGGAGGAACTGATCAAAAAGGCGGGGATATTGATTGAGGCGCTGCCTTATATCCAAAAGTTTGCGGGGAAAACAGTTGTGATCAAATACGGCGGCAACGCCATGATTAACGAGCAGCTGAAAAATTCCGTGATGGAGGATATTACGTTGCTGAAATTTATCGGGCTGAAGCCAGTGGTGGTTCACGGCGGCGGGCCGGATATTTCCAAGGCCTTAGCGGAGCGGAATATTAAAAGCGAATTTATCAACGGCCTGCGGGTCACCGACGCCGACACGGTGCAGGTCGCCCAGATGGTGCTGGTGGGGAAAACCAACAAGGAAATCGTATCCCTGCTGAACTGCAAGGGCGGCAAGGCCATTGGCTTCTGCGGGATTGACGGCGGCTTTATCCAGTGCAAAAAGCAGTATACCGAGGTAGACGGGGCCAAGACGGATCTTGGCTATGTGGGGGATATTGTCAGCGTAGATCCGCATATCCTGGATTATGTGGCCAAGGACCAGTATATCCCGGTCATCGCGCCCATCGGCGTGGACGCGGACGGGCAAAGCTACAATATCAACGCAGACAGCGTGGCGGCGGCGGTGGCAAAAGCCGTCTCCGCGGAAAAACTGATTCTTCTTACTGATGTGGAAGGCGTTAAGGACGCGGATGGAAATATTGTTTATGAGGCAGACGGCAAGGAAATTATGGAAATGATCGATTCGGGCGTAATTTCCGGAGGGATGATCCCCAAGGTACTGGGATGCATGGAAGCCATTGACGCCGGCGTCCGGGGCGTGCATATTATTGACGGCCGGATTCCCCACTGCTTGCTTTTGGAGATTTTCACCAAATCCGGCATTGGAACTTTGATCAAAGGAAATGATTATTAGTTGCAGGTTTGTCCTTGACAAACGATTTGAAATGGGTTATAATGAAAAAAAGACTCTATCATGTTATGTATAGGAGGTAAAAACAATGGATAGGAAAAGAAAGGTTTCCCTGTTGGTCGTATTCGCGTTGGTAACCAGTCTGTTTTCCGGATGTCTGACGGCGTTTGCGGAGCAGCACTATACCGATGTGGACGAGTCCCACTGGGCGGCGGAATGGGTAAATTATATGCATGAAAAGGGATATATCCACGGATATCCGGATGGTACATATTTACCCGAAAACAATATTACCCGGGCGGAATTTGTGACAATTTTGAACTATATTCACAATAATACTACGCCTGCGGCCAATCAGTTTACGGATAATAACGAGGGCGACTGGTATTATAACCAGATCAACTGCGCTGTCTACGCCGGTTATCTGCATGGATACGGCGACGGTACGGTTAAGCCGAACAACTTTATTACCAGAGAAGAGGCGGCGGTGGTAATCGCGCAGGCATACCAGGCGAAGCTGACTTCGACAACAGATTTTTCCGATATGGATCAGGTCAGCGACTGGGCATTGGATTCCGTCCGGCTGATGAAAGATGCGGAAATGGTGCCCGAGGGCTCTGACAATCGGTTCCGCCCCAAGGACAATCTGCTCCGTGCGGAAGTCGCCGCGATGATTTACGGCATTGAAAAGGGGATTGAAGACGGCGAGATCGAAACCAACTCCGTTACACTGCCTAACGGTGTAACCGCGGTAGAAGGTAAGGACGGTTCATTCCAGTTTAACGATGCGATTGGAACGAATGGTACCAATAACCAGCTGCAGGTTGTGGTTACTGTTGTGGAAAATACAGCCGGTGATTTCACCATTACCTATACAAAGGACGGCGTAGAGAGCACAGTGACCGCAGAAGAGCTGCAGGAGGTCATTTTCACGGAGAACGAGCTGCAGCAGGCGAACTTTGTATTTAATTTTGCAGACCCGAAAGACGGTACCTCTGCGAAAATTACTGTGAAGGTTACGGATAACGGCGAGGACGCCAGCCAGACGAAGACCTATGAATTCACCTTTGGCAGCGGCGCGTCTCCCTCTCCCACACCGACGAATAGACCCGGCGGCGGCAGCCCGATTACCGGCGGCGGCAGCAGACCTACGCCGACACCAGTTCCTACGCTGGATCCCAATGAAGACCGTGTCGCGAAGGCGTTAGAGCAGATGCGTGTAAATAATTTCGCGGACATCAATAACGGCGACCAATATCTGTCTGACCCGGTTGAGATCGTTATTGCCAACGACGGTATGGAAATTGACGATATTACAAGCCCCCAGGCCTCCAAGGCTGACCAGGGCAAGGCTGTGCTCGACACATTGATTGACGAACGGTTGAGCCCTGTTTATGAGGACGTAGCGAAGTATGTGGTTGACAAGAGTGGAACTTTGGCTGATTTCCCGACATTTACCACAGAGAATAAAAAAGAATTTGTCGTTTATTTCCGGGCAATGGTTGAAGTTGTCGATGTGGCGGCCCAGTCTGCGGTAGATATTTATAATGATCCGCAATATACGACAGCAGATGAGAAATATAACGCGTTTATAGTTGATACGCCGAATGATGTGATCGAGAAGATTGATGAGGTGCTGGAAG
>CBCTZG010000089.1:0-10560 GCA_965151315.1 uncultured Clostridia bacterium | reverse complement strand
CGGTTAACCTCTTTTGAACCACGCGACTATCGCGTGGTTTTCAGTATACAATAAAGCTCCCCCCCGCATAGCGGGGGATAGACTGCCGAAAACTCGTCCTACCGCAAGCAGGAAAATACGAAAACGCGTTCTAAAAATGATTGTTTACGAAAAACCATGCGGGCTTCATGGAGAAACCCGCATGGCTGCTTGCTTTTTGCGAAAATGCCCCCTGCAGTACCACTGTACGCCGGCGGGAACATTTTCTCAAAATATCCCTTCATTTTTCAATAGTCTCTCAGCGTGTCGGCTTTGTCGACATGCTGATGTACCCAAAAAGGGTACATATTTTAATCTAGTTTCAAAACCGACATAAACGCCTCCTGGGGCACTTCTACACTACCCACTTGACGCATCCGCTTTTTCCCTTCCTTCTGTTTTTCCAGAAGTTTTTTCTTCCGGGTGATGTCCCCGCCATAACACTTGGCCAGCACATCCTTACGCAGTGCCCGGACCGTTTCCCGGGCAATGATTTTGTTACCGATAGCAGCCTGGATAGGCACCTCGAAAAGTTGCCGAGGGATGGCCTCTTTCAGCTTTTCCGCCATCCGCCGGCCTCGGCTGTAGGCGTTATCTTTATGCACGATAAAGGACAGTGCGTCCACCATTTCCCCATTTAAGAGCATGTCCAGCTTTACCAAGTCTGACCGCTGGTAGCCGGAAAGCTCATAGTCAAAGGAAGCGTAGCCCTTTGTTCTGGATTTTAAAGCGTCGAAAAAGTCGTAGATGATTTCATTTAAGGGAAGCTCGTAAAAAATCTGCGCCCGGGTGGCTTCCATATATTTCATATCCTTGTATACGCCCCGGCGCTCCTGGCATAGCTCCATCACATTTCCAACAAAATCCACCGGCACCATGATATCCGCCTTGACCATTGGCTCTTCCATATACTCGATCTCTACCGCCGGCGGCAGATTGGTGGGGTTGTCCACCATGATCATTTCCCCGTTTGTTTTGTAGACCTTATAGATTACACTGGGCGCTGTAGTGACCAGATCCAGGTTGTATTCCCGCTCCAGCCGTTCCTGGATAATCTCCATATGCAAAAGCCCCAAAAATCCGCACCGGAACCCAAACCCCAGCGCCACGGAGGTCTCCGCCTCAAACATCAGCGCCGCGTCGTTGAGCTGGAGCTTTAAGAGGGCATCCCGCAGATCGTCATACTGGGCGCCGTCCGCCGGATATATCCCACAGTACACCATGGGATTCACCTTTTTATAGCCCGGCAGAGGCTGACCCGCAGGCTTGTCCGCCCGGGTGACCGTATCCCCCACCTGGGTGTCCTGGATATTTTTAATGCTGGCGGCAATATACCCAACCTGGCCGGCGGAAATTTCTTCCCCAGGCACCAGGCCCGACGGATGCATCGTTCCCACCTCGACCACGTCAAATTCCGCGCCGGTCTGCATCATGCGGATCCGGCTGCCAGGCCGCAATGAACCTTCTTTCACCCGGACATACACAATCACGCCTTTATAGCTGTCATAATAGGAGTCAAAAATCAGCGCCTGCAGCGGCGCTTCCGGATCCCCCTGGGGCGCGGGGATTTTCTGGACAATGGCCTCCAGCACCTGCTCTACATTAAGTCCTGTTTTCGCGGAAACCTGGGGCGCGTCCTCCGCCGGGATCCCGATAACATCTTCGATCTCCTGGATCGCGTTTTCAGGCCGGGCGGAAGGCAGGTCAATTTTATTGATCACCGGCACAATTTCCAAATCATGCTCCAGCGCGAGATATGTGTTGGCCAGGGTCTGGGCCTCGATCCCCTGGGAGGCGTCTACGATCAGGATCGCCCCCTCGCAGGCGGCCAAGCTTCGGGATACCTCATAGTTGAAGTCCACATGCCCCGGGGTATCGATCAGATTCAGGGTATAGGTTTCGCCGTCCTGGGCCGTATATTGGAGCCGGACAGCGTGGGCCTTGATGGTAATTCCCCGCTCCCGCTCCAGATCCATATTGTCCAGCAGCTGATCCTCCATGTCCCGCTGCTCCACCTCGCCGGTCAGCTCCAAAAGCCGGTCAGCCAGGGTAGATTTCCCATGGTCTATATGCGCGATAATACAGAAATTCCTGATTTTATCCTGGTTTGTTTTTGCCATTTCTTTTCTCCTCAGTAACGGTATTGGAACAATTATAGCATATTTTTTCCCGGTTGTCATCCTTTTTTCAAAACTTTTACCAGAACCGCGGCCATATCCCGTCCTCCCTGGATCGCCTCCTCCAAAGTATTCCCATTGGATCCGATTTCTATAATGATACTGCCCATGGATGCCTGCTGGTTAAACCGCTCCTCCCGGAGATTGATGGGCCGCATGAGCCCGGGAAACATTTCGTTCGCAGTCTGCTGCAGCTTTGCCGCCAGCTTCATATTTTCCTGCCAGTGGTCATGGGTCAGATTGGCGTTGGAGCCGATCACAAACATGCACTGGGCTGTTTTGACGCCGTTAATATCCGCCGTCACCTTCAGCTTGGTGCCATCTGCCCGGACAAGGCCGTCCCGGTGTACATCCAGCACTACCTTAATCGTGGGATGGTCCGCCAGGTTCTGCCGGACTGTAGCCAAAGACCGGGTGTAGGCACCGTTATAAGAGGGATAGTCGTGGACGGTTTTATCCTGGATGGTCTGGATCCCGTTTTCATTCAGGATCCTGGCGATCTCCACGCCCACAGCTGTAATATTTTTCGTTTCATCTGTGCTCCGGTCTGAGTCTGTGACGGAATATTTGGTTTTTCCGAAATCGGTAAAGCTCTCCGTGGTATGGGTATGTACAATCAAAACCTGGGGGCCGTCATCCCCAATGGTATACGGCAGCGGCTGGGCTGCCAGCGCCACTGGGTCTACCTGGATATTGGTCTTATTGGATACCTCCATCCCTTTAGCGATATTCACTTCCGCAATCCCGTGCTCCTCCGCAGGCGGTTCCGTTGCCGGCGGTTCTGCAGCCGGCGGCGCGGTAGGCTCTGGGGACTGGGTCTGCTCCGGCGTTGGCGCCGCCTCCGCCTCCTGATAAATGAAATCAGCATTTTTTAAAATGCTGCGGGCGTCCCCCGGATCAAACCCAAATATTTTCTTTAAAAACTCCCCCGCCGTTTTTTTCTCCTCCGCGGGCTGGTTGAGCTCTGTTTCTAGAATTGTTTTATAAAAATCGTCGGAAAACGCGATCTCCTGTTTCCGCGCCGGCAGCATTTTGGCAACGGTTATCCCAGCGGCTAAGGCCAGTCCCAAAACAAACAGGCCGCAGCCAACAAGCATCTTCCGCTTCGGGATTACATAGGTTTTGAATTTTGTTCTCTGCTTCTTTTGCATTCTGTCACACCTCTCCAATCGTAATGCTATATTGTACGCAAACCGTCGGACAAATATGACAGTGTTGCGGCAGATCAAGAATGAAAAAATATCCGTTTGGCAATTTGTGAATGGCAATCCCATCCTGTTTTCGGCGTTACTTGCAAGGATTTATTAAAACCCGAATAGGCCATTGCTTTTTGGGAAAAATATGGTATAATAGTATCTGGGAAAGGAGGCCGGCATATGGCGGAAATCAGTACAAAAACAATCGCCCAGAACAAAAAAGCGCGGCACGACTATTTTATCCTGGAAACCCTGGAAGCCGGCATTGAGTTGTTTGGCACAGAGGTAAAATCCCTGCGGCAGGGCCGGGTCAGCTTGACGGACGCTTATGCTTCCGTGGACAACGGCGAGGTATATGTCAAGGGTATGAACATCAGCCCCTATGAGCACGGTAACATTTTTAACCGGGATCCCCTGCGGAACCGGCGCCTCCTGCTCCACAAAAACCAGATCCGGAAGCTGGTTGGCCAGCTGCAGCAGCAGGGCTATTCCCTGATCCCCTTATCCTTATATTTCAAGGGATCCCTTGTCAAAGTTTCCCTTGGGGTTGCAAAAGGGAAAAAGCTGTATGATAAACGGGACGACATGGCCAGACGGGATTCAAAGCGGGCCATGGACAGGGCCTTTAAGGAACACAATCAAAGAAGCTGAAAAAAACCTTCTATGGACCCAGCAGGGAACTCTATAGAAGGTTTTTTGCTTTGCCGTAGCAAATCCCAGCCTTTGGCATATACTGTTAACGAGGTGATTGCTATGCAGCAGCGAATAACCGCCGATACCCAGACCTGGGCCGGCACACTGAAATATGACGATACTGTTGTATTGACCTATAAAATTGAATTTCCACAGTTTTCTTCCCGGATCTATGCCAAGGCCGCCCAACGGATGAATACATACTATGAATCCAGCGCCCTGTCTTTTTTGCGGTATATCAAAAAAACAATGTACCATCAGGCGGTGGAACAGTATATCTATTCCAAGGAGAACGGATATCCGGTGATGGTTTTCGAGGCGGAGCAGGTATATACCATCACGCTGACGGCCAACCGTTATGTCAGCCTGTATACGGATCAGTATACCTATACCGGCGGCGCCCACGGCTCCACTGTGCGGTCCTCTGAAACCTGGGGACTGCCGCTGGGCAGACAGATCCCGCTTGGTGCGCTGTTTCCCCGGGGCTTTGACTACCGCACCTATATTATAAATATGATCATCCGGGAAATCCAGCGGCAAAACGCTGCCGGCGATTCCGTCTATTTTGACGACTATCCGGAAAATGTCCGGAATACTTTCCAGGAAAATCAATTCTATCTGACGCCCCAGGGGATCGTGGTCTATTTCCAGCAGTATGACATCGCGCCCTATTCCACGGGGATCCCTGAATTCCTGATCCCGTATTCCCGGAAACTATAGCGCGCAAAACCGGGGAACGGCCAATTCCGATCCCCGGTTTTGCTTTTTAACCATTCTAACGCCAACTGCTCCAGCCAGCCCGGATCCAGCTTGTCAAGACGGCAGCAAAAAAGGGCCTTATCAGGCCCTTTTTGATCAGATCACTTCGTTCAATTCAATAATATTCGTGGTTTGGGGGGTAAAATTCTGTTCCATAACCTTGACCAGGGCGCCTAACGTGTCTAGGGATGTCATCAGGGACACAGAACATTCCGCTGCCGTCCGCCGAATCTTAAAGCCGTCGCTTTCCACGTCGTTGCCCTTTTTCGGAATATCTACAATCAGGTCAACCATACCGCTGCGGATTACATCCAAAACGTTGGGGACGCCCTCTGAAATCTTTTTGGATATCTGCACAGGGATCCCGTTTTCCTCCAAGAACGCCGCCGTCCCCGCTGTGGCGATAAACTTGCAGTCCATGGCCGCCAGTCGTTTTGCCAGCGGCAGGAAGTTTTCCTTATCCAGATCCCGGACGGTTGCCAAAATGGCGGCGCCATGCTTCGGCGTTGCTGTTCCCGCGCCCAAAAAGCCTTTATACATCGCCTCGTCAAAGGTCTTGCCCACGCCCAGCACCTCACCTGTGGAGCGCATTTCCGGCCCTAAGCTGACCTCAACCAGCGGCAGCTTTTCCGTGGAGAATACAGGCACCTTGATGGCGATGGTGTTTGTCTGGGGCGCAATCCCGGTAGAATACCCCATATCCTTTAAAGTTTCGCCCAGCATAATCCGGGTAGCAATGTCAATTACCGGTACATTCGTTACCTTGGTAATATACGGCACTGTCCGGCTGGACCGGGGGTTGACCTCGATGATATACAGCTCGTCGCGGTATTCGATAAACTGGATGTTAATCATCCCGATTACCTTTAGCTCTATGGCGATCCGGTAGGTCACATCCTGGATTTTATCAATTATTTCCTTTGACAGATGCTGCGGCGGATAGATGGAAATTGAGTCACCGGAGTGTACGCCTGCCCGCTCCAGATGCTCCATGATCCCCGGGATCAGCACATCCTTCCCGTCGCAGATGGCGTCGACCTCCAGCTCCCGGCCGCCTAAATACCGGTCGATCAGCACAGGGTTTTTCTTGTCCTTGCGGAAAGCTTCGGTCAAATAACGGACTAGGTCTTCTTCGTTATAAGTAATTTCCATGCCCTGGCCGCCCAAAACGTACGAGGGCCGTACCAAAAGCGGATATTCCAGCCTATTGGCTTCGGCGACGCCCTCCTCCAGGCTCCATACTGCTTTGCCTTTGGGCCGCTTAATATCCAGCTTTTCCAGCAGCTCGTCAAACTTTTCCCGATCCTCCGCCTCGTCAATCTGCTTCGGCTGTGTGCCGTAGATCGGCACATTCATGTTGGACAGGAAGTTTGCCAGCTTGATAGCGGTCTGCCCGCCGAACTGCAGGATCACACCGTCCGGCTTCTCCAGTTCAATAATATTATAAACATCCTCCTCAGTCAGCGGTTCAAAATAGAGCTTATCCGAAGTATCGAAGTCCGTGCTGACTGTTTCCGGGTTATTGTTGATAATGATCGTCTGGATCCCGGCCTTTTTCAGCGCGAATACGCTGTGTACGCTGCAATAATCAAATTCGATCCCCTGGCCGATCCGGATGGGGCCGGAGCCAATGACGATAACTTTTTTGCAGTCGTCCCTGCGGGCCTCGTTGCTGTCGTCATAGGTAGAATAGTAGTATGGGGTCACCGCCTCAAACTCACAGGCGCAGGTATCCACCATTTTATAAACCGGCATAATTTCCAGCGCCTTGCGCTTTTCATATACCGCCGGCGCGCTGACACCCATCAGCTGGGCCATGCCATGGTCGGAAAAGCCCATCTTTTTATACCGCTTCATAACATCGTAGGTCAGATCATCCAAAGTCAGCTTTTTCAAGGCTTCCTCCGCGTCTACGATATTTTTGATCTTCTCTAAGAAGAACATGTCCATCCCAGTGATTTCCGCGATCATTTCCATCCGGTAGTTCCGGCGGATCAGCTCCGCCAGGTCAAAGAGCCGCTCATCATCAGGAATGATCACCCGCTGCTTCAGCTCCATGGTGGTCCGCTTTTTAGAGCTTTCCCGTTCCAACGTATACTGGCCGATCTCCAAGGAGCGGATCCCCTTTAACAGGGCGGATTCAAAGGTGTTGCCAATGGACATCACCTCGCCGGTGGCCATCATCTTAGTGCCCAGGTTCCGCTTCGCGCCGAAGAATTTATCAAAGGGCCACTTGGGAATCTTAGCCACGATATAGTCGATGGCCGGTTCAAAGCAGGCAAAGGTCTTGCCGGTCACCGCGTTTTTGATTTCATCCAGATTATAGCCTAAGGCGATCTTCGCCGCGATCTTAGCAATGGGATAGCCGGTGGCCTTGGAAGCCAGGGCTGAGGAACGGCTAACCCGGGGGTTAATCTCAATTACCGCATATTCAAAGCTATCTGGATTTAAAGCGAACTGGACGTTGCAGCCGCCTTTAATCTCAATGGAATCAATAATATTGATGGCCGCGCTGCGCAGCATCTGGTACTCCTTGTCCGCCAGGGTCAGCGCCGGGGCTACCACGATAGAATCGCCGGTATGTACGCCCACCGGGTCTACATTTTCCATGCTGCAGACTGTAATGCAGTTGCCGGCACCGTCCCGGATTACCTCAAACTCGATTTCCTTCCAGCCCTTAATAGACTTTTCCAAAAGCGCCTGGCCTACACGGCTCAAATGCAGTCCCTGGGAAAGGATCTCCGCTAACTGCTCCGGATTTTCGGCAATACCGCCGCCGGTACCGCCCAAAGTGTACGCCGGCCGCACAATCACCGGATAACCGATCTTTTCCGCAAACTGCAGGCCGGTTTCCACATCCGTTACGATTTCACTGGGGGCAATGGGCTGGTTAGTCCGTTCCATAAGCTTTTTAAAGCTGTCCCGGTCCTCCCCTTCTTTAATGGACTCAATTGAAGTGCCGATCACCTTGATGTTATACCGGTCCAAAATCCCCCGGTCATACAGCTCGCAGGTCATGTTCAGACCAGTCTGGCCGCCCATACCGGCAATGATGCTGTCCGGCCGCTCCTGCTCAATAATCTTTTCTAAGTATTCGATCGTAATAGGCTCAATATATGTCCGGGTAGCCATTCCACGGTCTGTCATGATTGTGGCCGGATTGGAGTTAACCAGGATAACCTCAATGCCCTCCTCCTTGATCGCCCGGCAGGCTTGGGTGCCGGAATAGTCAAACTCTGCCGCCTGACCGATCACAATCGGGCCGGAACCGATAACGAGAACTTTTTTAATGGATTGATCTAATGGCATTTTATTTTACCCCCTTTAAAAATCTGTCAAACAAAAACCCAGCGTCCAGCGGGCCCGGCGCCGCTTCCGGATGGAACTGCACACTCTCTATGGATAACGCCCGGCTGCGGATGCCTTCATTGCTGCCGTCGTTCACATTAACAAAGGTTTCCTCCACCTCTGCCGGCAGGTTAGTCAGCATATAGTTGTGATTTTGCGATGTGATGTACACCTTGCCGGTGTCCATATCCTTTACCGGCTGGTTGCCGCCGTGGTGGCCGAATTTCATCTTTTCGGTTTTGCACCCCAGGGCCAGACCAAGCAGAAGATGCCCCATACAGATTCCAAAGACTGGCAGCTTTCCGATTAAGGCCCGGACTGTGTCAATGGTTCCCGGCGCATCCTGCGGGTCTCCCGGCCCGTTGGAGATGAACACAAAGTCCGGCTTGTCCGCTAAAACTTCTTCCGCCTTGACTGTGGCAGGATATACGGTCAGCTTACAGTCCCGAACCTCTAATGCCCGCAGGATCCCCTGCTTCGCGCCCAGGTCAATAAAGGCCCCGTGTGTTTTGCCGCCGGGATTCACAACATATTTTTCTTTAGCGGTAGTGCGGAGGATGACGTCAGAATTGTCCAGGCTGTCCATCAGCGTCTTGACCGCCGCGTCAGAAGGCTCTCCCGCCATAATAACACCTTTCATCACACCCGCGTCCCGGAGGATCCTGGTCAGCGCCCGGGTATCAATCCCTTCCAGCCCGACCACACCCTGATTTTTCAAGAATGTGTCTAACGTCATTTCATTGCGGAAGTTTGACGGTGTATCGCATTTTTCCCGGCAAATCAGCGCTGTCAGATGTGCCTTCCCCGACTCCATATCCTCCAGGTTGATGCCGTAATTCCCCACCAGCGGGAACGTCATCGTCACAAACTGCCCCGCAAAGGATGGGTCCGTCAGTTCCTCCTGGTAGCCTGTCATGCCGGTAGCGAACACAACCTCGCCCGCCACGTCCTTTTCCGCCCCAAACAGGGTACCGGTAAAACGTGTGCCATTTTCCAAGATCAGCTGTGCTTTCATGAAAACTCCTCCTTTTGAATACATTTTATTTTCCGAAAAAAAAGACAATGGGAAAAGTAAAATCACTTTCCATTGCCTGAAATGAAAATATCTAAATTTTTCAAACGAAAAAGAGAAACACCAAGGGCGCAGAACATATGGAATTTTTCCCGCATTATATTTCCCTGCATTTTCCTCGTCTCCTTTTCTATTCAAGTTATTTTAGCACTAATTTTAGACTTTGTCAAGATATTTTTGTCAAATTATTGCCTTTTTTCTGCCAGCGGTTTCCCAGGCATAAACCGGCGGGGCTTGTCATATAATCAAATGGGTGATCAATATGAAACGAATTTTAATTACAGTCCTGCTGATTTTGTCTATCACGGCGGGGATCCCTTTTTTAATTGTACAGTACTGCCGCCGGCCGGCGCCGACAGAACCGCTCCCCGCGCCTTCCCAGGAACTCAGCCCCACTGTTTCTGTTTATGTAAAAGCCCAGGATCAGGTTGTAACTATGAACACCAGCCAATACTTAAAAGAGGTCGTGTCCGCTGAGATGCCGGCTGATTTCAACGAAGAAGCTTTAAAAGCCCAGGCCGTGGCTGCCCGGACCTATCTTTTGAACCGAATGAACGTTCACAAAAACGGCACGGAAGTGCCTGAGCACAAAGGCGCAGACATCTGCACTGACGCTACCCATTGTAAAGCCTGGATACCCGAGGCGGACCGGCGTACATCCTGGGGCGATAAGGCGGACGGGAATTGGCAAAAAATCGCCAACGCGGTAGACGCCACAGCCGGGATCATTATTACCTATAACAGCCAGCCGATCAGCGCCGTATTTCATTCTACCTCCAGCGGCCATACGGAAAACGCCAAGGACGTTTGGGGCGGCGATGTGCCGTATCTGGTCAGTGTAGACAGCCAAGGGGAGGATCAGTCGCCCCGGTATCAATCCGAAGCAAACTTTTCCCTGGAGGAATTTAAGCAGATCGGCAATAAAGAGATCCAGAACGTGGATTGGAGTAAGGGGATCATCGGGGAGATCACCCGCAGTGAGGCCGGCGGGATCATCTCTATTACGGTTGGCGGCGTAAAGCTGAAAGGGACTACCTTCCGGACGATCTACGGACTGCGTTCTACCAACGTGGACATCACGGTGGAAGACGATCAGGTGAAAATGCGTGTGACCGGCTTTGGCCACGGTGTCGGTATGAGCCAGTACGGCGCTAACTATCTGGCCGGTCAGGGGAAAAATTATGTAGAGATCTTAAAAGCCTATTACACCGGCGTGGATGTAGGCCCCGGGCAGCCATCTGTATAATAAATATCCCCCCGTATAACGGGGGGTATTTCATTTTCGGGCATAGCCCTA
>CBCTZG010000088.1:0-11473 GCA_965151315.1 uncultured Clostridia bacterium | reverse complement strand
TCCGGCCCATGATCCCGTCCATTACATACGCGACCCGGGACATATAGCCGCTGTCTTCCAGCACCGCCAGGGCTAGAAACAGGATAAAAATGTTCGGCAGGAAGGTCAAAATTCCCCCGACGCCGGCGATAATTCCGTCTACCACCAGGGATTTTAACAGCGTCCCTGCTTCAATAGCCGCCAGCAAGCGTCCTGCACCGCTGGAAAACCACTCCAACGCCTGTTCAAAATAGCCCTTCAGCCAGTCCCCGATAAAAAATGTCAGGAAAAACACCACTGCCATAATACCCAAGAAAATGGGGACACCCCAGATCCGGTGGGTCAAAATCCGATCGACTTTATCCGTCCCGGCGCTTTTTTCCGCACGGTTTACCATCACTTCTTCAATAATTTCGTGGATAAAATCATACTTCTGGTTGATCATATCTGATTCATAGCTTCGATCTAGTATATCTGTTAAGACGATCGGGTATTTTTCCAGGATCTCCTGATCGTTTTCCAAAATCTTGATCGCATACCAGCGATAATTATGCAGCTGGGGATATTTTTCCTGAAGCCGGTCGCTGAGCAGATCGATCTTATCCTCAATTTCGTCACTGTACACCATGACATATTCCTCATGATGCTTTGGTTCGTGCCGGCCCGCCGGATGATGGTGCTCAAAGCCCCGGGCTGGGATATCCTTATGGTGGGCCACAGCGTGCATCAGCACCTCCAGCCCTGTCCGCCGCCGGGCAGAAACCGGGATCACCGGGATCCCCAGCATTTCCGGCAGCCTGTGCAGGTCGATCTCCATCCCCCGCTCCTGAACGATATCCATCATATTTAACGCCATGACGACCGGTTTTCCCAATTCAATGAGCTGGATCGTCAGATACAGGTTCCGCTCCAGGCTGGATGCGTCCGCTACATTGACGATCACATCCACCTCGTCTTCTAAAATATATTGGCGGGCCAGCTTTTCTTCCATGGTATAGGATGTCAGCGAATATGTACCCGGCAGATCCACAAGCTTATAGGTGTGCTCATGGTATTTCATCAGGCCTTCCTTTTTCTCTACCGTAACGCCCGGCCAGTTCGCCACCTTCAGCTTCGCGCCGGTATAGGCGTTGAACAGCGTAGTCTTCCCGCAGTTTGGGTTGCCGGCAAAGGCCGCATTAATCCGATTTTCCATCCGCTTCGTCTCCCAATACGATCCCCCGGGCAAAATCCCGGCCCAGGGCAAACCGCGTCCCCCGGACCTTGATGATCAACGGCCCGTTTTTCTTTTTATTCAGCACTTGTATACCAGTGCCCCGGGTCATGCCCAGCATCTCCAGCCGCCGGGTCACCCGTTCGTCTAGGTTGATATGTAAAATCCGGTATTCCCGTCCGATCTTGCTTTCTCCCAGGGTCATTTCATCATCCCTTTCCTAGCTCTGGGCTGACTGCCATCGCCAAATTTTCTTTTGAACAAACACGCATTCTTAATCTTTATTTTATCATTTTCCACAGATTTTATCAACTATTTTTTTGACATCTGGGAAACTATATGCTATATTGATAAAGGAATCTATGGAAAGGGTATGATATTTATGATAAAAGCTATAATTTTCGACCTAGATGGCACCTTAACCGACACTCTGTCCACCATTGCCCATTTTGGGAATTTCGCTCTGACGGCCTTTGGCTTTCCGGCCATCCCGGCGGACCGGTACCGCCGCCTGGTAGGCGACGGCCGAGACGCGCTGATCCACCGGATGCTTGCAGAACACCATGCTGACACGCCGGAAAACTTTCAGCAGGTGGGCGCCGTGTATGACCGGGAGTATGAAGCAGATGTGCTGTACGGTACCAAGCCTTACGGCGGTATATTGGCGCTTTTGGACGCGCTGGAGGAAATGCATATCCGCCGTTGTGTCTTCTCCAACAAGCCGCATAATGTGGTTTTGGGGATCGCCGCACGGTTATTTAACGGCCGGTTTGATTTGGTTTACGGGCAGCGTCCCGGCGTCCCGGTAAAGCCTGCCCCGGATGGCGCGCTGGAGATTTGCGCCAACCTGGGGCTTACCCCGGCGGAATGCCTATTCGTCGGCGACACCTCCACGGACATCCAAACGGCCAAAAACGCCGGTATGGCGTCTGCCGGCGTACTATGGGGATTTCGGGATTTTACCGAACTCCAGGCCGCCGGCGCCGACTATATTATTGAAAATCCCGCCGAAATTTTGGAAATTCTGAATGCAAAAAATAAAATAGAAAGTGAGAATTCGCGAGATAATTAAAGAAATTTAAAGATATTCGAAGATTATACTTTATATATTGATTTTTTTCAAAAAAAGTGTTGACATCAATCGGAAAACGTAGTAGAATATTCCGTGTTGCGGGCCTGAAAAATTATGGATAAACAGGCTCTAGTTTTTAGAATCGCTTTAAGGAGGTAATTTTCAATGAGCAGCTATATGGCTAAACCACAGGATATCAACAGAAAATGGTACATCATTGACGCCGCGAATAAGCCCCTGGGCAGAGTGGCGGCACAAGCGGCAAGCATCTTAAGAGGAAAGCATCTTCCCACCTACACCCCCAATGTGGACTGCGGGGACCATGTGATCATCATCAACGCGGAAAAGGCCGTTCTGACCGGCAACAAGCTGAGCCAGAAGGTTCGCTACTATCACACCGGCTGGGTCGGCGGGATCAAAGAGATCCACTATGACCGGCTGATGGCGGATAAGCCGCAGGACGCTATGATGTATGCCGTAAAGGGTATGCTCCCCAACAACACCATCGGCAGAAAAGCCCTCACCCGTCTGCGCGTTTACCAGGGTGCGGAGCACAACCATGCGGCCCAGAAACCCGAAGCTTGGACACGCGAAATTAAGTAAGGAGGAGAAATAACATGGCAAAAGAACAGTATTATGGCACAGGCAGAAGAAAATCTTCCGTTGCGAGAGTTCGCCTTGTCCCAGGCAACGGCAAAGTGACAATCAATAACAGAGATATTGACGATTATTTTGGTCTGGATACATTAAAGGTTATCGTTCGGCAGCCGCTGGCCCTGACATCCACTACCGATAAGTTCGACGTCATCGCTAAAGTAGAAGGGGGCGGCTTTACCGGCCAGGCTGGCGCCATCCGGCATGGTATCGCCCGCGCGCTTTTGGAAGTCGATACAGACGCTTTCCGCGCCACACTGAAGGCGGCCGGTTTCCTGACCAGGGATTCCAGAATGAAGGAAAGAAAGAAGTACGGTCTCAAAGCCGCACGTCGTGCTCCGCAGTTCAGCAAGAGATAATTTCTCTTTTGAAAATGCTTATAAACCCCGTAACCATGCGGTTTGCGGGGTTTTCTTATGCCCAAAAATCGTTGTCGTCTTTGACAAAATTTGACGGAATTTAACCCGTTTTAAACCGATTTTTCGGGGACAAAAAAGGGTTAATTTGCTTTTTTAGACCTTTCTGGGGACAAATTCGGGGTTAATTTTAGAGCTATTTTTCATCATTTTTTTGATTGACTCAGGATAAAATTTTCCCTTTGTCAGTTTTGTCAGAGTTTGAACAAATATGACAAAATAAAATTGTTTTTGTCATAAATTTTAAAATTTAATATAAATACTGAAAAGCGTGTTTGCTGCTCGATATGAGTTATGTGAACGCGCTTTTTTTGTACCCAAATTTATGAAAGGAGGTTTACCATGTCCGTATTTCGAGTTGAAAAAAGCAAAAATTATACAGTAATGTCAAATCATCATTTACGAAATAAGAAACTATCTCTTAAATCCAAAGGATTACTTTCTCTTATGCTTAGTCTGCCGGATGAATGGGATTATACATTGAAAGGCTTATCTATGATCTGTAAAGAAGGGATTGATGCAATTAGGGTATCTATCATCGAACTTGAACAACAAGGATATATTGAACGCCATAGAAAACGGAATGAAAAGGGGCAACTTACAAATACAGAATATATTATTCGTGAATTTCCTGTTACCGTTCCGGTAAAAAGTGAAAGCCCTATGTTGGAAGAACCTACGTTGGAAAATCCAATATTGGATAATCCAACACAGGAAAAGCCTATATTGGAAAATTCAACGCAAATAAATAAAGATAAAACAATTAAAAAAGAATTAAATAAAGATTGTATTAAATATCCATCTATCAATCATGAGACATCAATAGGATCGATTGATAGATATGAACAAAGCATCAAACAGATTAAAAAGAATATCGAATATGATTCTCTTATATACAATTACGACAAATCTGTCATAGACGAGATTGTGAATGTTATGGCTGAGGTAATGACTGTAAATGTTCCGTACTATACCATCGAAAAAAGGCAATATCCTGCTGAGCTTGTTAAACATAGATTTCTTGAAATTGATTATAGGAAAATGGATGCATTTCTTCTTGACTTTACAATGCGAAACGAAAAAATCCACAATACAAAAGCATATATGATTACATCACTGTTTAACATACCTGCCACAGCTGATACTACTCTTTCTAACATGGTAAGGAATGATCTATATGGCTGAAAACACTGCTTTACATGAGGATTTGAAACGGAGGTGATAAAACATGGCAGCAAACAAAGAGCCGAATATTGATTCAAATACCATTATTGAAATGAAAATCTCCGAATTGCACCCGTTTCAAAACCATCCGTTTAAGGTATTGGATGATGAGCTTATGCAACAGACAATCGACAGCATTGCTCAGGTAGGCGTACTTTCTCCCGCTGTTGTTCGTCCCGATCCCGGAGGTGGTTATGAGATAATATCGGGACATCGAAGACTGCACGCTTGCAAAGCAATCGGTCTTGAAACAATGCCGGTTATAGTAAAAAATCTTACAGACGATGAAGCCGTTATTTTTATGGTGGACAGCAATTTACAACGAGAGAATATCCTGCCGAGTGAAAGAGCACTTGCATACAAAATGAAAATGGACGCCTTAAAACATCAGGGGCAACGAGAAAAATCAACTTCGGACCAGGTTGGACCGAAGTCGTGGACGGCAGCAAAATTAGGTGCTGAAGTTGGAGACAGTGCAACGCAAGTAAAACGATATATACGTTTGGCGGAGCTTATTCCGGAGCTATTATCCAAGGTAGATAAAAAAGAAATATCTCTAACCCCTGCGGTTGAGCTTGCTTATTTAACGCAAGAAGAACAGCAGGGTTTTTTAGATGCTATGGAATATTCTCAAAACAGTCCTTCCCTTTCTCAGGCTCAGCGTATCAAAAAATTAAGCCAATGCGGGAACTGTACCGTAGAAGCAATGCGTGAAATTATGTCCGAAGAAAAGAAAAATGAGCTGGATAAAATTGTACTTGACAGCGATGAAATAAGAAAATATTTTCCACGTTCTTTTTCAGCAAGACAAATGCGAAATACGATTATAAAACTTTTAGATGTTTGGATGAGAAACAGGCAAAAGAAACCTGAACGATGAAAGGAGTAAATCTATGGATATGAAACTTTGTCCGAATTGCAAGACAGGAGCAGAAAGCTATGCACTTGATCCCAAAAGTCCCGTATGCCCTTACTTGCAGTTCCATAACGGAACAACCTGTAAGTTTTTCACTGTTATGACGGAAAGAGAGGTGATGGACGATGAAAGAGTACAAGGTAACAATAACCGAAACACTCCAAAAGACAGTTTCTATTGAAGCTGAATCACGTGAGGAGGCAGAACGGTTAATTGAAGATATGTGGAAAAATTCGGAAATTATTTTAGACAGTGATGATTTTTACGATGTTTCCTACGCTGTCGGCAAAGAAAAAGAAATAGAAAAAGAAAATACGATGGAAGTCCTGCTTGTTAAGCCCGGTCAACTTGCTGAAATGACCGTTATCAAAGCAGGGCTTTCTTCTATGCAGGAAATTGTGGGAGGTGATATTCAAGCTGCATATTTCTTTGATGAACCTGTCGCTGTTGTTTGTAATGAAGAAGGGAAAATGAACGGCTCTGAACTTAATCGTGCAGTAAAAGATGATAACGGAAACATCATTGATATTATTGCCGGAACATTTTTTGTTTGCGGATTAGGTGATGAAGATTTTATTTCGTTACAGCCTGAATACAAAGATAAGTTTGAAAAGATGTTTAAAAATCCGGAAGCTTTTCTGAAAATGGGCAAAGGTATTATGGCAATACCGGTTGAGCCGAAAAAAGAGAATTTGAGCAAAAAAACAGATATAAAAACACATGGACAGGAGCTGTAGTGATGATGAGCTTTTTAATATATCGGTACATCCCGCCTTAGCGGAGCGACTGAAAGACAAATCAAAATAATAAACAATGGAGGTTAAAAAAATATGAAAACAAAACAATCAATACGAACCATATTTTCCAGCTTTTTAACGGCTGTTATGCTTATTGGTACACTTCCGTCAATAACAGTAAATGCGGCACAGATTAACGAATATGTCGATCCTGCCGATACCTGGATAACATCAAACGGAAGAAGCAATGAGCTTGACTTTAATGCAACGGTAACACAAGAAACCGTTTACTGCTGCGTATGTCAAAAGGACACAGTCAATCTTACCTATCGTGTACCCGAATATACCAAATCAGGCAGCACAGCATTAAACAGAGGTGTGATGTTTTCAGACGGTACAATGACAGATGGAGTGACAAAAGGCAATGTAGATGATGGATTGCCGGGAGTTGATGCAAGCTATACAACGTACCATTGGACCAAATCTGTTTGTCAGACCTGCGGAACCATAAACTCGGTTGACGGCGAAGGTGCATATAATTTTAACAAAAATGTTTATGCTCTCAACAGCTGCGACAATGCCTTTTTCCTTGATTTTGATAATACAACTTATGAACAGTACAATGATGTTTATCACACAACAGTCTTAAAGAAAGGACAATACTGTCAGTTTTGCAAAGGTACAAAGGCACGAGCGACAGAACAGCTTGAAAAACATAACTTCACGGAAATCGTTGACGGACAGCTTGGGAATAACAGGTTCTATGTTTCAGAGCATTGCGAAGATTGTAATTTTGAAACAAGCGAATACATTCCGGCAAAAGCTGTTGTTTCTTCTTACTACGGAACAGCGGATGGGAAATCTCATACTGTAGAGGTATCTGATTTATCGGACGATAGCGTGCATACAAGTATCAGATACGGAAAAACAGCAAATAACTGTAATTTAACCTCTGCCCCAAATTATACAGAAGCAGGATATTATCCCGTCTACTATGAGATTGATTATGAATATGACGGCAATAACATGACGGAAAACGGCGTAAGTTATGTTTGGTTATTGGCTGATAATTCAGGCAGTGAAAGCTCAGGCGGTAATACAGAAGCTCCCCATGTTCATGATTACCGTTATGTTGAAACCGTTGCACCTTCTTGCACTGATTTAGGCTTTGAGCGATGGCAATGCGACGGCTGCGGAAGATTGGAAAAGAGAAATTACACTCCCGCAACAGGACACAGTTATGAGGATATTACAATCCGTGAAGCTACCTGCAAGCAAGGCGGACTTATTTTAACACTTTGTAAAAAGTGCGGTGACTTTCACGAAACAACAACACCTGTTGCAGAACATAGTTACAGAACAGAGATGCACAAATCCACTTGCCGTGAAGTTGGATATACTAATCATATCTGTGAAGTATGCGGTGATACCTTTATTACAGATATTCAGCCTTTGATTGCACATTCCTATGAACGCATTACAAAGGAGCCTACCTGTACCGATAAAGGCTATACTACATCTACCTGTACAATGTGCGGCTCAAGCTATGTTTCAGACTACACCGATCCTACAGGACATCAGTGGGACGAAGGTACAAAAATTACTTCCTCCACCTGTACAAGTGACGGCGTAATTGAATTTCATTGTTTGCATTGTGATGAAAAAATGATTAAAGCGGAGTCTGCAACAGGACATACACCGGGAGCAGCTGCAACCTGTACACAGCCTCAGCTTTGCGAAGTGTGCGGAACGGTTTTGGAACTTCCGAAAGGTCATAGTTATGAAACAACTGTTGTACCTCCCACTTGCACAGCTATGGGATATACCGTGTATGAGTGCTCAGAGTGCGGTGACAGCTACACAGCGGATTTTACAGATAAAGCCCAGCATTGCTTTATTCCAGCGGTAACAGCCCCTACTTGCAGTGAAATGGGCTATACAACATATACCTGTGAAAACTGCGGCGATAGCTACGTCAGTGATTACACAGACAAACTTCCGCATGAGTATAAGGCAGTTGTAACTCCTCCTACTTGTACAAAAATGGGTTACACAACCTATACTTGTGAATCCTGCGGCGATAGCTATGTTTCAGACTACACGGAAATGACAGAACACAATTACAATAAAGAGGTTATTCCTCCTACTTGTACAGAGCATGGTTATACAGTATATAAATGCCCTGACTGCGGGAAAGAATTTATCGGTGATTATACGGATTGCGAACAGCATTACTATGTGTCGACTATAACAGCTCCTACCTGTACAGAAATGGGCTACACGACATATACCTGTGAAAGCTGCGGTGACAGCTATATAAGCGATTATACCGATAAACTTCCTCATGATTATGAATCAGTCGTAACAGCGCCTACCTGTACGGAAATGGGTTACACGACATATACCTGTAAATCTTGTGGAAACACATATAAAGCAAATTATACAGAAGAAATACCACATGATTATACGACGGTTACAACAGAACCTACTTGTACGGAAATAGGCTTTACCACATATACTTGTAACGTATGTGGCGAAAGTCATAATGCAGACTATGTAAATTCACTTGGACACAAGCCGTCGGAATGGATTGTAGACGTTCCTGCAACCATTGAAAATGCAGGAAGTAAACACATTGAATGTTTGACTTGTGGTACTACAATGCAAACAGCGGAAATTCCTCAACTTGTTGACACCGACCATTCAAACGAAGACGGCGATGCAGAAGTCGGAAATTATTCCATTATTCTGACAGATGAAAACGGCAAGCCTGTATTTGACAGTGAAATCAGCATTGATGTTGATGACAATGTAACAATCAAACTTCCTGAAGGCAGATTGCTTGACTATGAGGATCGCACAACGATTACCGTATTCCATACAGAAACACAAGAACCGAAAGAGAATTTGCAGATTTTTATTTATGATAAGAATAATAACGCCGCTACCGGAGCAACAGACGAAAACGGACAGCTTGTTGTACCAAACAATCAAAGCTCAACAGGAGATGATAACGGCACAATCGGCACAGAAGACGGTGATGAGAAAAAAACCTACGTTGTTACCGTAACAGATAAGACTAATGTTGTTATCCCAAACTGCGATATTTACATCGGAGAGAGCAATAACCTTGTTGTAGATCTTCCCGAAGGTGTAAAACCAACAAGCGAATATCCTGTTATCATTACAGTAACCGACCAAAACGGCAAGCCGCAAACAGGTGTAACGGTAATTGCATTGGGTAGTGCAGATTATATTGAAAAAGGCATTACCGATATTTACGGCAAAGTTACACTCCCTATCACAAACGAGGGGTATACCGATGAAGATGGTAAGGTTAATGTAAACGGTATCAATGTCATTGTTAATGACGAAGTAGGATTTATTCCAAGCGCCCATGTTATTCATAATGAGGATGGCACTATTTCAGTCACTCTACCCGAAGATAAGACAATTACTCATGCAAACAGAATTACCGTAACTGTCCTTGATTCAATGGGAATAGCAAAGCCTGACACATCTGTCACAGTAAAAGATGTTACAGAAACAACATATACAGGAATAACAGATGAAAATGGTAAAATGGTTGTTCCTCCTCTTACAGAGGACTACACAGACAGTGAAGGTAAAGGCGTTGTAAATGGCTATAATGTTTTGATTACAGATGAGCAAAAACCGATTGAAAATGCCTTTATTACGATTGCAGACGGCAAGCTGAATGTAAAGCTGCCGGAAGGTGTTGTTTTTGACTATAACAACAGAATTACAGCAATCGTAACCGATAAGGACAATGCTCCTGTAAAAGATATGCGCGTGACATTTGTAGACAGCGAAGAAAAGACAGAAACCAACCTTACCGATGAAAACGGAAAAGCAACCGTTCCACCGACTAATGTTGATTATACTGATGTCAATGGCTATTCGGAAGTAGACGGATATATCGTAACGGTTGTAAATGAAACGGGGGCAATCGAAAAAGCCTTTATTACGCTTAACACTGCACAGAGTGAACCTGATTCTGAGGGAAATACGCAGGAAATTAAATCTATTTCTGTTCAACTTCCCGAAGGTGTGGAGGTGGATGATTATAACAACCGTGTTACTGTAACTGTTCTGAATAAGACTGATAATACCCCTGTATTTGGTATGAATGTTACTGTTACGGAAGCGGAGATTAAATCAGAACAGTCTGATGAAACTCCTGCTCCGTCAACCGAAACGGAAGCAACTGAAGAACCAGAACAGCCTAAATCTGTAAGCGGTACAACCGATAAAAACGGAAAAGTAACCGTTCCTCCGCTGAACGAAGATATTACAGGCGATGATGGCGACGGTGATATTACCGAAAACAAACCGGGTGAAGATACGGACGGTGACGGCGAACAGGATACAGAAGATGTTGAAATTACTTATAATGTAACAGTATCAAACAAGGACGGCAATATTTCAAATGCCCTTATCAAAATTGAGGACGGAAAAGTAATCGTTACCCTACCCGATACTCACACACTTACCACTTCTAATCAGACAACCGTGACCGTCAAGGACAAAGACGGTAATCCTGTGAAAGGTGTTTCAGTAACAATTAAGGATAAAACAACATCAAAATCAGGTACTACCAATACAAGCGGTCAGGTAACATTACCTGTTAAATCATCAGGCGGTGGCGGTTCATCAAGCGGTGGAAGCTCCGGCGGCGGAGGTGGTAGTATCAGCTACTCTACTGTCAATGTGAAAGTAACAGATAAAGAAGGAAACAATATTTCTGTATCAAAATCAACAGGTACGGATAAGGTAACACTTACACTTCCTACAGGTAAAACCTTAGAAGACGGAAACTGGTACACTGTTACCGTAACAGACAGAAACGGTAAGGCAAAAGCAGATTATACCGTTATTTTAAAAGACAGAAACAACAATGAAGTTACAGGTGAAACCGATGATAACGGTATTGTTATTCTTCCGGCAACTGAACACAAAGCATATATTGTCGGTTATGAAGACGGTACATTCAGACCAGACGGCGATATGTCAAGAGCAGAAGCTGCAACTATCTTTGCAAGACTGATTGCAGAAGAAAAAGGTGAAAGTATCAGCGGTACGGCTGCATTTTCCGATGTGTCAAGAAATGATTGGTATGTTGATTATGTAGGGTATCTTTCAAAGTATGACATTATCAAAGGTTATGAAGATGGCACTTTCAGGGCTGTCAATGCCAAAGTAAAAATGTAGGAAAACGCCGAAGAAATTTTGCATGTTTTT
>CBCTZG010000087.1:0-11514 GCA_965151315.1 uncultured Clostridia bacterium | reverse complement strand
CTGGCTATCTCCAAATGAGTTCACTGTCCAATATGTTTGACAAACTTACATTTTTTATAAATGGTTTGGCTGACAGGATTGCGGTAGCTGTAGTTACCTACCAATATAATTTAATATAATACGATTAGATACTCCTCTTGACCGGCAGGTTATTTTATACTGCGGGGGATTCACCGGTTAACTTTTTTTTGATCTGCACAGCTGCGTTGTGCGCCAAAAAGGCAGTATGATCTGGCGGCAATAGCCAAATCACACTGCCTCTTTATCAGTTAATCGTCACCGTTTTGGTCACATCATCCCAGTTGACCGTGCGTTCCAATGCTTCCGATACCGCCCGCAATGGGACGTATGTCCAATCATGGTAAATCATAGACGGAACATCCATCCCCATGATACTTCCATTCTTGGTAAACCATTCTTCACCGATCCGCAGTACAACTGTATCCCCGTCCCGCGTCGCTGTTACCGTCCTGGTCTCATTTTCCCACGCGACTTCTGCACCCAGCTCTTCAAATATCACCCGCATGGGAACCAGTACCCGGTCGTTGACCGTTATCAGTTTTTCTTCCGCTGCTATCTGTTTCCCGCCGATGATAATTGTAATCCCCTCTTTGGGCGGCTGTGTGGGTTCCGACGTTGGCTGTTCCGTCGGTTCCGCAGTGGGTGTTGCCGCCGGCTGTTCCGTCAACAGGTCCAATCCGGGAAAGACCCATTAGCTTGGCACGTTTGCCGCCAATAGCCCATTTATAGGCGGCAAATAAACGTTGCGTGGCTGGCAGGCCAATGAAAAGGTCGCTTGTGCCCCGCCGGTAGTGGGTAGGGCTATGCCTGAAAATGAAATACCCTCCCCCGCTGCGTGGGGGGCTTTATTTATTTTGTTCACGCAATTTTCATAAATATATTTTCCAAAGCACTTCTTCTCGGATAAGCATTCAGACCGATGCTGTTTGTCGGTTAACCTCTGCTGAACCACGCGGCTATCGCGTGGTTTTCGTTATACAACAAAAGCCGCCTATGGCAACCCATAAGTGGCTCTTGTATAGTTTTTTTATCTTATGCCATTGATTCTGCGTTCTCTTTCCATGCAGGCCGCCTGTAGTTTATACACAAGAAATTTTCTTATAAAGCAGACTACAAAATATTAGTTATCTAAGTCGGCAGAAACTTCACGCAGATAAAAATGTGTCTGGTCTTTTTCCGCTGTGATCTCATGCAGACCGGTTACTTCTACTACCGCGTTGGTCAGTTCGGATACCTTGTCAATCCATACTGTCGGCTTCCCGGTCTCCTCTGTATCATTCTTCAGGTTCGCGGCAGTTCCAGTCAGCTTCGGCATTGTTTCTGCTTCAGCGCCCTTGGCAACCTCGATCCCTCCGAATTCGTTGCCGCTGACATCCACCACGCCTTCCAGGCTTACCTGGGATCCGTTTACAAGGATTCCGCCGTCCGCTCCTGTCGCTGTCACGTCTTTAATTACTGCTTCTGTGTTTCCATAAACCTGCAGCCCGTATAGTCCCTGCCAGCCTTCCGCATTACCGGTTACTTCTATTTTTATATTCTCAACTCTGACCTCTCCGGCATTTACTGCCTGTATTCCATTCTTGTTCTCAAAGCTTAGCGTTTTTACACTGTCCTGTCCTCGAATGATTACCGGGCGGCTTACTTCCAGTGTTTTATCAAATCCAATATTCTGCGTAATATTGATTACTTTTATATTGGCATCCGCTAATGCTTCTTCAAACTCCTGCTGATTGGTTACTTCCGCCGTATCAATAACAGGCGCATTCAGATAAAAATGTGTCTGGTCTTTTTCCGCTGTGATCTCATGCAGACCGGTTACTTCTACTACCGCGTTGGTCAGTTCGGATACCTTGTCAATCCATACTGTCGGCTTCCCGGTCTCCTCTGTATCATTCTTCAGGTTCGCGGCAGTTCCAGTCAGCTTCGGCATTGTTTCTGCTTCAGCGCCCTTGGCAACCTCGATCCCTCCGAATTCGTTGCCGCTGACATCCACCACGCCTTCCAGGCTTACCTGGGATCCGTTTACAAGGATTCCGCCGTCCGCTCCTGTCGCTGTCACGTCTTTAATTACTGCTTCTGTGTTTCCATAAACCTGCAGCCCGTATAGTCCCTGCCAGCCTTCCGCATTACCGGTTACTTCTATTTTTATATTCTCAACTCTGACCTCTCCGGCATTTACTGCCTGTATTCCATTCTTGTTCTCAAAGCTTAGCGTTTTTACACTGTCCTGTCCTCGAATGATTACCGGGCGACTTACTTCCAGTGTTTTATCAAATCCAATATTCTGCGTAATGTTGATTACTTTTATATTAGCATCTGCTAATGCTTCCTCAAATTCCTGCTGATTCGCCGCTTTCGCTGTTACCTCTGCTGGATTTTGTCCCAGGAAGAAGTACAATTGATCTCTGTCAGCCGAAACCTTATTTAAATCTGGAATTTGGACTGCATTTTCAGTAAGCTCGGACACTTTATCAATCCATATTGTAGGCTTTCCAGAAATAAGCTCTGTATCATTTTGCAGATTTTCAACGGAACCGATCAGCACCGGCATCATCTCCGCTTCAGCGCCCTTGGCAACCTCGATTCCACCGAATTCGTTGCCGCTGACATCTATAATACCTTCCAATTTTACCTCGGCGCCGTTTACCAAAATAGCAGCATCCGCGCCCGTAGCCGATACGTTTTGCAGCGTTACACTGGATTGATATGCATGAATACCATACGAACCATTCCATTTATCCAATTCATCCTGCATTTTCACAGTTAAATCTTTTATCACTACCTCGTCACTGTTAATGATTTGAATACCATCTTTGGCTTCTTTTTCAAAAACAATCACATGATCATTTCCGTCTAATGTCAGATCATCGGCATACAATTCAACTGTCTTATCCAGGCGCATGTCACTCATAATCGTTATACTTGCCTTTTTGTTCAGCGCGTTTGCCTGCGCGGCCGCCTTTTCCAAAGTGTCAAAAGCGTTCTCGCCAATTGTATATCGTTTTGCCCCGACGATTACTTTCCCCGTCTGCGCTGCGTATGCGCTGTCAACTATGATATCCGTATCAGCGGCAGTTGTTATACCGCTGCCGCCGCCAGAACCGCCAGAGCCTCCGGAACCGCCGGAACCGCCGCCATTAGAATTATCCCCCGAACCGTTGTCCGGATCTTCGCCGGGATTTGTGTTCCCGGGTTTTGTGTCCACCGTTCCGCTCATAATAATCTGCTTCCCGGCTACTGTTGAACCCTGTAGCGTAACAACGCCATCCTTCACGCCCGGGGTTACAATCAGGTCGCCGTTGATCGTCATGCCTTTCAATATAACATCCGGTGAATTTACAATTACAATACCGTTGATATCTTCCTCGGATTGATACGTGCCGGGCTTATTATAAAAACCTTTGACAGCGTTATTGATCACTGTCACTGAACAAGCCCTCGTCATATTGTCCTGCGGACGGAAAGAGCCGTCCTCATATCCATTGATGAAGCCCTTTTCCGTCATGGCCTGTATCGCCTGGACAGCCCACTGGCTGATACTTCCCGTATCCGTGAAGGAAACCGTTCTTCCTTTGTCTCCTTCTATTCCAAGCGTCCTTGCAAGCATAACTACCGCTTCTTCTCTGGTAACCGGATCTTCAGGACGGATCAATCCGTCATGACCAATCATGACCCCTTGTTTAACCAGCTTTAAAACCGCCTCTGTATACCAGCTGTCCGGCAGGTCTGTAAATGTATTTTCCGCCGCTTCCTGATAATTCATGATACGGTCAATGATCACTGCCATTTCGCCTCTTGTAATTGTATCGTCTGGTCTGAATAAATCTTCAAATCCTTGAATCACTTCATGTCCAGCCCAAATGTCAATTGCCTCTTTTGCCCAATGGGTATCTGCATCATTAAATTTCGCCGCAAAACCATTTGCCGGAGCTGATGCCAGTATAGATAAACAAACAGCCGGGACAATTATGGACTTTTTAAAATTCTTGTTCATAATCAACTCTCCTATAATAATTTTTTGGGTTGTTTGATTTGGAATACCAACATGCTCAATTCTAAGCAAAATTATATTTTTTGTCAATAGTAATTACTTGTGCAAATGACAATCAATTCCTAATTTCCTGCCTTTTTCCCATATATTAACGCTATTTCTAAGCAAATACTAAAAAAAATCGTATTCAAATTGAATGTTTATCACAGATTTAACATCTTTTTTTACCTGTCTTTCCCGGTGAGACCATTCAATGGTTTCCACAGATATTTGAATTCAAAAAAACAATCTCCCAAAATTTAGGATAATATTTTAATAACAATATATTTATGTTATAATTGTAATAAATAGAAAAATATGGAGGTTACATATGAAAAAAAGAATACGCATAATCGCGGCGGTTTTAGCAGGGGCAATCCTGCTCCAATCCAGTGTCCTGGCGGATGGGCTGCCGGTCATTATTGAGCAGGTCGCCGGAGAAGATTCCACGGTGATTTATCAGGGGGATATTACAGATTTTAACGCATTTTCAATCCCCTGGGGGAAAGAAGATCACAACTTTGACTACGGCATAATCTTTGACTGGGACAAAGAAGATGGTTCCTATTATACCGTCACCCCCACGGCTTTGGATCCGGTGCCAAATAAACCTATGGGGGTTCAAAATAATCCAGTTTCCACTCCGGAGCCAAACGATTTTTCCCACCAGCTGGTCCCCGGTTTCAATCTGGACAGCATTTCCCTCCAGCAGGAGATTGTACTGCCCAGGGAGGCGTCCGCTGCCGGCCTTGCAGAAATCAATATCCCGGAGGAAGCGGCGGCGCCGCTGGCAGCCGTGCCAGAGGCAGCTATGGACCAATCCAACCAGACTCTCGCTTCCCGGGCTGCTCGTGACGCGCTCAACGCTACTAGTTTTAATACCATTACAGCGCCGGCTGCCGCAAACAGCCTAAACGCGCCTAGATATTCCGCGGCGGAACGCATGGCGGAGGAGGTTTCCCCGTATTCTGGAGAACTAACCATCCGCACGAATGATTTATCGTTAGCGGGCAGGAATGGGCTGGACTTAAACATTGGCCGCATATACCAGACCGCCCAGGCCAACATGGGGCAAATGCGCTACATGGGGATCCCCACCGAGGGAGAGGGGATCCATACCACTGGTGTTTGGGATGTCTCTAACTATTATCTTGACCGGTATAATCTGGGGGTCGGCTGGGCATTCAATTTTCCCTCTGTACAGGTGGAAACCGAGTGGGAATATGATGTCGACGAGGATCTGGATCCGTATCTGCGGGAGTATACTGAGCTGTATTATCATACCGGCGATGGGACAGTTTACCAGGTGGAATTTACCAGCGATCCCCAGGACAGTAATTTAAAGGGGTATCCCAAAAAGGATATCCAGTTTAACCAGTCGGATACAGGGTATTCCAATGGGGCTATGACATCCTACTATTCGCTGACCCTGGCGGATCAAACAAAGCAGTATTTCGCAAAGGACGGCCGCCTGTTAGGGATCCAGGACCGGTTTGGCAATACGATTAAATTTGAACATGCCATGCAGACAACGGCCAATTCTATTCCCAACGGCACCTTTGCCTACGATAACGAGATGTGGGAGCTTTCTGACGAACGCGACTTTTTATACAATTATGACTTTGGCCGGTATGACGACCGCTCTATCCAGTTTAACCGAGCCACAGACCGGGCCTACCTCCGTTCTCAGCCCGTCCAGGTGGAGCCGGGGACAGAATATGAGCTGACCCTGAGCCTGAACAGCAAATTTGATGATACGGTAAAAATTGAAATTGAAGAGTATGACTGGAATTATACCTGGTTCAACACCATCCGCCATACGGTCACAGACTTACCGGAGGCAGAATGGACAGAACGCACTTTTACCATTACTCCGGACTACTTCACCCGGTATATCCGTGTCCGGATTGCGGTAGAGGGCGGCACTAAAGAATTGTACGTTGACAATGTACAGTTTGACACACCAAAACCATTGATTTCTGAAATTACAGACACCATTGGGCGGACAATTGAATTTACCTACAGCGGCAACATTTTGGAAAAAGCGGATGGCGGCGTAACCATTGACGTCACCGCGCCAGACGGTAAAACAAAGAAGCTGGCGTATGAAAAGCAAGTAGTGGAATACATCACAGACTTTGTAGGCGAGGACGACCAGCGGCTGTATTGGTATTTATCCAGCGCGGACGTGGAAGGGGAAACGAAAAATGGGGTATCCACTTCCAAAGCAACTTACCGTTATAACGGGGGCATGGATGAAAACGGGAACTACCGCAAGCTGCACACAGAGTACAACAGCAAGACCCTAAACCGCCCGAACAGCTATTACAACAAGCCCGTTTTGGATCAGATCAAATACCGGAACCGGACAACCAATTTTGAATACGCCCAGACCCGGAAAAATTTAGGCACCCAGGGGTTCTATGATTCGCTGCGGGTCACAAAGCGGTATGAACAGACAGCCCAGACAGACGGCACAAAAATTTGGTACGCCGGGGAGTTAAACCGGATTGACTATAGCTATGGCGGCATATATAATGGCACATCCTATACTGATGAAACGGGATATCCGGATTATACGTTTACTGGCGAAACAGAACTGGGCGAGCAGTGGACCAGCATTGCCCAAAGCCGGGACGGAAAGCAGATTCTTTCCAACACGTATACCAACGGCGCCCTGGCGGAATCCAGACTGGAGGACATGGAAAACGATACTGCTACTGTTACTGCCTACACCTACCATGACAGCTTTCAAACAGAGCCTGTACAGAAAACGACCACGATCGAAGATGAAAACGGCAGCAAAGTCACCTGCGCAAGGATGACCTATACCGATTGGGGCGGCCTGGAAAGTGAAACCAAGGATGTCCCGGCAGAGATCTTCAATCATGCCGACAGGCTGGCATTCTACACAACCTGGTATACATATGACGATACCTATAAAATGATCACGGAAAAACAGTTTTATAACCGGGAAAACGGGCCGCAGTATGCCGAAACCGCCGTATATGATGACCTGGGCCGGCTGCAAAGCACAACGGACGCAGCCGGAAAAACGATTACGTATGCGTATGAAAACACAGCGTATCCAGGCAATCTCACCAAGGAAACCGTAGCCGACCCCCAAGGGCTGCACCAGTTACTGGGAGAAGCACGGACAGTAGAATACCAGTATGACAGCTATGGGCTGTATCCATCTACAGTCACGGAGAATTTCGATGATCAGGAAAAACAAACCGCTTATACATATGACTATATTTACGGCAATCCCTTACAGCAGGTAAACCCGGACGGCGGCGTAATCCAGAATACCTATGACAGCCAAGGCCGGCTTTTTCAGTCCAGGCAGCCCCTGGTCCAGGATAATGGCAAGGTTTTCTGCTATATCGACCAGTACGAATACACGCCTCGGATGTACTTCCCGCAATACGGGCAGTCACTGTATTTCACTGAAAAAATCAGCCGGTTTGCATACTATCCCGCAACGGGAGAAGCCCCGGTCTGCACCACAGAACAGAACTTCTATAATAACGCCGGAAATTTAGAGCTGTCCATGGTCACTGACCGTTCCCGTGTGGTAGACGATAATATATACCTAACAATCCTAACTTCCTATACCTACGACAACACGGATCGGCTGATTCAAGTCACAGACTGTGATCACCAGACAGTGCAATACGCGTATGACCCTACAGACCGGCTGACAAAGATAACAGACCCTCAGGGGACGCAGTATATCTATGTCTACGACGACAGCGGCTCATCAATAACAGTCTATATGCAGGATGCCGGCGGCGCGCAGCAAAACCATTTAACAGAACAGCATGATATCTGGGGAAATGTGCTTTCCAGAACAGTCTACCCGGATGGGCCGGCGCAGCCTGCCATTTCCGAATACTATGCCTACGACATTGCCGGGAATGTAACCGCCAAAACCGATCCCAACGGCAATACCACCCAATATGAATATGATGGTTTGAACCGGCTGACCAAAACCATCCTTCCCGACGGCACCAGCGCTGCCGCTACCTATAGCTATTTTGACCAGCCGGTTTCTGAAAAACTCTATGACGCGGACGGACAGCTGCGGTACACACGGACAGCGCTGGGCAACGAAAAAGGCGACATTACCGCAAAATTCTATGCATGGGGCAACCGACTCATGGATAACAATTCCTATGCGTATTCCGCAAAGGGCAACATGGAGCAATCCCAGACGGGCGGATATACCTATACCTATGATTACGATTATGCGGATAATGTACTGACCAAAACCAGCGCCGGCAGCGCGGTCGAAACCCGCTATGGCAAATTTGGCAGAGAGATTGCGGTAGCCCCAGATGGCAGCGTCACCGGGCTGCTCTATGGCTATGACGCGATGGGCCGTATTACGGCAAAAAGCCAGTCCAACTATCAAGCATCCGCCCAGTTTCAATATACGCCTAAGGATCAGCTCGCCCAGGTCACTTCCCCCTTTGGAACGACGGTGAATTATGGCTATGACGAAAATGACCGGCTTACCACGGTTTCTACCGCCCAAGGCAATTATAGCTATACATATTACGCGGACGGTCTGATTCAAAGCGTAGTTTATCCCAATGGAATTACCACCTGGTATACCTATGATAACGCAAACCGGGTCCAGTCCATGAAGACAAAAAAGGGAGACGTGATGATCAGCGATCTTGCCTATACCTATGACAATAATGGCAATGTGCTGACGGAAACCCGGGACGGCAAAACGACCGTCTATACCTATGACAGCCTGAACCGTCTGAAAACCGCCTGCTACGGCGGCGGCAGCACGGTGGCCTATACCTATGACGCCACCGGAAACCGCATAGGAGAAGCATACTCCAACGGGGATATCCGGGAATATGAATATGACGGCTGTAACCGGCTGCTGGCCGTCAAACAGAATGGACAGGTTACGGATACCTATGAATATAACGCGAATGGTTCTGTAACGAAACATAATGATACTGTTTATACCTACGATCTGTGGGGGAGTTTGGAAAGTGTTGCAAAATCCGGAAATTTGTGGTATTATAAATATGACGCAGACGGGATCCGCACAGGCAAGACGGGCACACAGTATTTTGTTGACTTAAATGGAAATGTGATTTCCGAAGCCGGAGACGACGGCCAGGCGCAGGCGGAAATCGTATACGGAAACCGGGCCCTGGCCCGGAAGGCGGACGGCCAATGGTACTACTACCTCTACAATGCCCACGGGGACGTGATCGGGCTCGCCGACGCGGCGGGAAATATTGTAAACAGCTACGAATATGACGCTTGGGGCAATATACTGGATATGACAGAGGCTGTAGAAAATCCTATCCGGTATGCCGGCCAGTATTACGACGCGGAGCTGGGTCAATATTACCTCCGCGCCAGATACTATGACCCGGCCGTCGGCCGCTTTACCAGTATTGATGCCGTGGAAGGCGATATTACAAATCCCTTGGATTGGAACCAATATGTGTACTGCAAAAACAATCCTGTTAAGTGTTGATAGAGATACAATAGAGAAAATGGCTTAAAACGGCGTAAAATCAGCATTTATAAAGGTGTTTTGTTAATTGAATAATATTGCTGAAACGGTATTTTTGATTATTTTAATCGGAAATGCTGTTTTTTTATGCCTTAAATTCTATTGTATGGAGGTCAAACAACCGAATGAAACCAAAAAACAAAAAGCAGCTATGCCAGACTTGCAAAACGGGGCAGGACACATTTTTGCTGGACAACCGGAACCCGTTCTGCCCGTACCTACATTGCCACAATGGGAAAAGCTGTACCATGTATAGGCCAATTAAACAACCGAATAAGAAGCACAAAAAGCGTCAGATTTTCAAAAAATCTTGACGCTTTTTTCATTTTACGGAAAGGAGGATTTTGATATGGCGGTTTTCAGAATCAACAAAACCCGCGACTATACCGTAATGAGCAACTACCACTTGAAAGATACAAGCCTGACCTTAAAATCCAAAGGGCTGCTTTCCATGATGTTGTCATTACCGGAGGAATGGAATTATACCACAAGGGGACTTGCGGCGATCTGCAAAGAGGGTGTTGACTGTATCGGGACGGCACTGAAAGAATTGGAGCGCGCCGGATATATCCAGCGTAACCGTATTCGGAATGACAAAGGGAAAATCGTAGATACCGAGTATGTCATATTTGAAAAACCACAAGCAAAACCGGATACGGAACAGCCATATACGGAAAACCCGTATATGGATAAACCGCATACGGAAACGCCGGGTACGGAAAACCCCGCACAATTAAATACTAATATATCAAATAAAGATTTATCAAATACGAATACATCAACTACTTATCCTATCAAATCTTATCAAAAAGAGGGCCGGGCTACACAAAAGCGCGGCAAGGATAAGATAGGATATGATGAGATGGACGCATACAGGGAGATTATCAAAGAGAATATCGAGTACGATATATTAACGGTCAAGCTGAAACAGGATATTCCCATGCTTGATGAAATTGTGGATTTGCTGACTGAAACGGTATGCACGAAAAAGGACAGCGTAATCATTGCCGGGGACGTTTACCCTGCGGCGGTAGTAAAATCAAAGCTGCTGAAGCTAAACGCGGAGCATATCGAGTATGTGCTCGACTGTATAAAGTCCAACACCACAGAGGTGCGCAACATCAAAAAGTATCTGCTTGCGGCGCTGTTCAATGCGCCCTCGACAACGGACAGCTACTATACCGCACGGGTGAACCATGATTTATACGGCCATGAATAAATCCATATACAGGCAGTACAGGCCGCCTTGACGGGCGGCATTTTGTTTGAAAAGCGCTTTTTGAAAAAATGAATTTTAACAAGGAGGACAAGAAAAAATGAAAACCAGAAACAAGACAAAATCCGTTTTGTCGGCGCTGCTTGCGGCGGTGTTACTGCTTGGCAGCGCGCCGCAGGTGACATTTGCCGCGCAGTCGAGCGAATACACCGACCCTGCGGATAATTGGCTCAAAGCAAACGGACGTACCAACGAGCTTGACGCGAACGCCACGACAACATATGAAACCGGGTATTGTACCGTATGCGAGCGCGACACGCTGGGGCTTACCTACCGCGTGCCGGAATACACCAAATCCGGCGAGACGGCATTAAACCGGGGCGTAAAATATTCCGACGGCACCTTGATTGACGGGGACGGTACGGGTAATCTGGACGATGGGACGCCCGGCGTAGACGCATTTTTTACGGGGTATCACTTCACAAAATCCGTATGCCAGACCTGCGGGACGCTCAACAGTATCGAGGGGTCGGACATTTATAGTTTTAATAAAAATGTTTATGCCCTCTATTCCTGCGACAACAATTTCTTTGTGGACTTCGACAATACCGAATATATCCCGTATAACGACGATTACCATGTCAACGCCAGTGATAAAATGAAAGAAAACGCCGAGGAAAAAATGTAGGTTTA
>CBCTZG010000086.1:0-11584 GCA_965151315.1 uncultured Clostridia bacterium | reverse complement strand
ATATTTGTTCCAAAGGAACGGTATTTTTTCACTGCCCATCAGGCCAAACGCGTCAATGACCGCCGCTACCAGCAGCTGGGAGATCAGGATGATCGAAATCGCCACTGTTGGGCTCAGCTTCCCGATCCCCAGCATGACTGTAATTGTAATCACCAGCCCCAGCACACCACCCAGCCAATATAATTTGTTCACACTGGTAATTTGCCGGAAATCACCTTTGCCTAAAATCCACAGAGCGATCAGGGACAGGATAAACGCCGTTCCCTGGACAAAGGCATTGGACTCATATAAGCCGATCTTGTCTCCCAGCCGGGTATTCATAACCCCCTGCAGGCTCATGGCCGCGCCGGCCACAATACTGAAAATAACTCCAAGCACAAATAATCACCTCATGGGTATTTTTACCAATGAATATCCAATTTATACCAAACTACACAAAAAGCGCACCGCTATAAGCAAGCAATGCGCTTTTCATCAATCTGTTTATTTGATTACCCGTACCCGCAGCACACCTTCAATGGCCTTCAGTTTATCCGCCAGCTCATTGGTGATCATGTCATCTGCGTTGACAATGGTATAAGCATTGTCCTTTTTGCTCTTGTTGATCAGGTCGGAAATATTGATCCCTTGTTCAGAAAACGCCGCGCTGACCTGGGCGATCATGTTGGGGATATTCTTATGAATAATCGCTACCCTGCCCTTGTCATTCATCGGCAGCGAACAGTCGGGGAAATTCACGGAATTAAGAATATTCCCATTTTCCAAATAATCCGCCAGTTCCTGGGCCGCCATCATCGCGCAGTTATCCTCAGACTCGGTTGTCGAGGCGCCCAGATGGGGGATAGCAATGATATTTTCCTGGTTTACGGTCTCCGCATTGGGGAAATCCACAACATACTTAGAAACCTTGCCCTCGGCCAAAGCGCGCTTAATATCATCATTGTTAACAAGCTCGCCCCGGGCGAAGTTCAAAATCTTAACGCCGTCTTTCATCAGCGCAAAGGTATCTGAATTCAGCATATTTTTTGTTTCCGGTGTCAGCGGCACATGGACCGTGATATAATCCGACTGGGTATAAACCTCTTTAATATCCTTTGCCTTTTGGATATGGCTGGACAGCCGCCAAGCGTAATCCACCGACAGGTAAGGATCGTAGCCGATTACCTTCATCCCCAGATGGTACGCTGCATTGGCCACCAGTACACCAATCGCGCCCAGACCGATCACGCCCAGCGTTTTTCCCTGGATCTCCTGACCGGCAAAATTGGACTTCCCTTTTTCTACCTGCTTAGAAACGTCGTCGCCCGTCAGGCCATTGGCCCAGCCGATCCCGCCGACTACATCCCGGGAAGAAAGGAGCAGCCCCGCCAGAACCAATTCCTTAACCGCGTTGGCGTTGGCGCCTGGGGTATTGAATACCACGATCCCCTGGTCAGAGCACTTATCGATAGGGATATTATTTGTTCCCGCGCCAGCCCGGGCTACGGCTTTCAGGGAAGCCGGAAGCTCCATATCATGCATGGCAAAGCTCCGCAGGATAATACCGTCCGCATCCTTTGTCTGATCGTCCGTAATCGCATATTTTGCCGTGTCCAGCTGCTCAAGGCCGCAGGCGGCAATTTTATTTAAGGTTAAAATATTATACATAATCAACGCATCCTTTATCAATTTTCTGCTTCAAATTTCCGCATAAAGTCAACCAGCTTTTCAACGCCTTCCACAGGCATCGCGTTATAAATGCTGGCCCGCATACCGCCTACGGTTCTGTGTCCCTTCAGGTTCACAAAGCCGGCAGCTTTGGCTTCCTTGACAAACTTCGCGTCCAGCTCCGCGTCGCCGGTCACAAAGGGAACATTCATCAAAGAGCGATCCTCCGGCGCTACCGTGCCTTTAAACAGCTTGGAGCCGTCCAGAAAATCATAGAGAATCTTTGCCTTTTGCTCGTTGATCTTCTGTATGGCGGCAACGCCGCCTTTTTCCCGAATCCACTCCAGCACCAGCTTCAGCACATAAATACTGTAGGTAGGCGGCGTGTTATATAAGGAATTGTTATCCGCATGGATCTGATAATTAAACATGGTGGGCGTAGACTCCATCTGGTGTCCGATCAAATCTTCCCGGACGATGACCAGCGTTACGCCGGCCGGGCCCAGATTTTTCTGCGCGCCCGCGAACAGCAGCCCAAACTTGGATACGTCGATTTCCTCAGACATTACCATCGAGGAGATATCCGCAACCAGCGGAACGTCCCCCGTATCCGGCAGCTCGTTAAACTTGGTGCCGTAAATGGTATTGTTATAGCAGATGTAGAAATAATCCGCATCCTTTGAGAACGTGCTCTTGTCCAGCTTTGGGATGTAGGAAAAGGTCTTATCCGCCGAAGAGGCCACCTTGTTTACGGTAATATACCGTTCCGCCTCCTGGGCAGCCTTTTTCGCCCACTGTCCCGTAATTACAATGTCACATTTTTTATTCTTCGCGCCCAGGTTCATCGGCACCATGGTAAACTGGCTGGAGCCGCCGCCCTGCAAAAACAGAACCTTGTAATTATCCGGCACATGCATGAGCTCCCGGACCAGCGCCTCCGCCCCCTGGATGATCTCCTCAAAATCCTTTGAACGGTGACTCATTTCCATTACGGACATACCGGCCGCGCCGTATTCCACCATTTCCCGCTGCGCTTTTTCCAGCGCCTCTACCGGCAGCATCGACGGACCTGCCGAAAAATTATACACTCTGCTCATAGTTCCCCTCCGCATATCGTAAAATTTTACTGTTTCTTTTATTATAGTTCAACTCATTTCAATAGTCAATATGTTTTGTTGTTTTTTTAACAAAATTTGCATAAAGCGTCAAATTGCTCAGGCAAAATATTTCTCAATGGCGTCCGCTATAGCCCAGGCCAGGCGGGCTTGATATTCCTGGTCATTGAGCTTTTTTTCTTCCTCCGGGTTGGACAAAAAGCCGCATTCGGCCAGGATCGACGGCAGCGGCGGATCCTTCATCAAAAACAGCCGGTTATCGGCGGTTTTGACAGCCTTAATCTCCGCGCCTGTCACTGCTCCCATCTTCTCCTGCATGATTTCCGCCAGCTCCTTCATTTCCGGATGCCCCTTGTCATAGAACAGCCGCAGTCCCCGCACTTTTTCACTTTCAAATGAATTCATATGAATAGAAATAAACAGATCCGCTTTACTCTTTTTCATGATCTCCAGCCGCTGGTTCATATCTTCCCGTTTCATCTGGCGGATACTTCCAGTATGTTCTCCCTGCAGGCCTTCGTCTCCCTCCCGGGTCATGATCACATGGATCCCTTTCCCCTCCAGGACTTCCTGCAGCTTTTTGGCAATGGCCAGGTTGATTTTCTGTTCTACAGTCCCGTTTACCCCTACCGTACCGCCATCCGGGCTGCCATGGCCAGCGTCTACCACTACGGAAAATTGGTTTTGCTTCCCATATTTAAAGGTTTCCAGCCCTGACCCATACTGCAGCGCTGAGCCGACAGCAATCCCCGCAATGGCAAAAACCAACCCCCACACAACCTGTCTTCTCCGCAGGACCAACATCCCAGAACGCCTCCCTAAAATCTGTTTTTCCTCTATTCTATGCGTCTCCCTCTGGAAATATCTCCCGCATTATAAAAATCCACCCAGAAGGGTGGATTTTTATACGCTGGAATGTCTTTAGCTCCTAGGGCAAACAGCTGGAATAATCAGCTTTTCGCCAACGCTGAGCTGGTCCTCCGGGGACAGATGGTTATATTGCAGAATGTCTTCTACAGAAACGCAGTAATGCTTGGCAATATCCCACATGGTGTCGCCGGTCTGGATAAAGTAGATCACGATCCCTTTTTTATTTTCCATGGGTTCGATGGTACAGTCTGTAATCAAGCGGACTGTCTTTTTCTCCACCACCTCCGCGGAAATCACCAGCATACACCGAAGCTCTACCTCATTGGCCACATTCAGACTGTAGCTGGTATGCTCTACCTCAGCCCGTATCCGGCATTCCATGCCGGCTTCTGCCGCCGGGGCGTCTAACAGATAACTAAAAGGAATCTCTTTTTTTACACTGTAGACCGGACTCTGGGCATTGTCTGTCAGATACAGGATGTACGCCTCAACCCGGCCCTCCGCCGCGATTTTTCCATGTTCCGGCACCGCTTTTGTGATTACGGTTTTTGTGATTACGTTATACACCCCGGAAATCTGCGGCAGCTTATTGTCCACCGCGATTACCTCCCGCAGCGTATTTTGTGCTTTCGGGCGGGCGACCACCTCGTCAAACTCCATATCGTCATAAATTAGCTTAGTATCATAGGATGGGCAGAAAAAGTCGCTGATCATATCTACGGCTGTATTTTCTGAAGCCTTCATTTTCGCTGTCGCCAGCGCCTCAATATTGATGATCCGCAGGTCGCCGTCGTTGTCTTCCTCTGTTTCATACCGCAGGCTGCCTAACTCAAAGTCCAGGGTGCAATCCATATCCTCGCTGAGATTTTCCGCGTCAAACACTTCTGTAAATGGAATATCGGACTCCATAAACTCAATGGAGCCGCCGTCTCCCACATACAGCACACACACATTCAAAACGCCCTTGGCTACCAGCTTCCCGGTAATAGCCTTGGTTTCCTTGTCCGTAATTTTGGCGTCTACCTTCAGAAGTTCCCCGATGGATACCTTACCGGCAGGGACCTCCATGCTCTCCCGGATCACAAATTCCTGTTCCGTGTTGGTTACGATATTGTTTAGGTTGATTGTGCTGCGCATACATTCCGCGTCGCCGCCTTCGAGCCCAGTGACAAATTCAACCGTCTTTTCCCCGCTGACCCGGCAATCTAAAACCACCGTGGATTTTACGCTGAGCTTCCGGGAATTAATCAGGTTAAATTCCACCCGCTCTACATCCGTATCTAAGGAGACCAGCGACTGGCCGGTGATTCCCTGCCGTTCAATCCGTTCTGAAAAGTCAAATACAGATGTAATGCTTTGGATACTGTCGCCCTCACGCTCCGGTATGTACAGAATCGTCAAGTGTATCTTACCGGATACTGTCAGCCGGCCGTCGGATACCTCCCGGGAGGTCACAGAAGACACAGCGTCTACCTGCAGGATCTTTAAAATGTCCGGTTTAACGTCCGGCACAATGATGTCACCTTCCACATATACCTGGGAACGGTCGGCATACAGCGTTTCATGCATGGTGACTGCTTCTTTGATAAGTTCCATGTTCCATCAATCCTTTCCTTTGGTTCGTAAAATTTGGACACAACAAAAAAAGTTTTCATAGTTCATACTATGAAAACTTTTCCTGGATTATGATTAGATCGACTGAATAATTTTTTTCCACTGTTCATACGCCTGATCCCACGCTTCGGAATCCTGCGGCGTATACCTGGCAATATCAAAGGAATTCTTTACCACCCGCCGGCCATGGCTCAAATCCTGGATCGCGCCAACAGCCATAGCCTGCACAATCACATTGCCGATACTGGTAGCCTCTACCGGCCCCGCTTCTACGGCGCGTTTCGTAGCGTTGGCCGTAAACTGGCAGATCATCTTATCCTTGATGCCGCCGCCAACAATATTGATCACACTGTATTGCTTACCGGTCACGTTCTCCATTCCCTCAACTGTATTGCGGTACTTGAACGCCAGGCTCTGGGCAATGCAGCGCACCACCTCACCCTTAGTCTGAGGCACTTTCTGGCCGGTCTTTTCGCAGTATTCCCGGATCCGGCGGGGCATATTGCCCGGGGTCTGGAAGGCCGGATAGTCCGGATCGATCAGGCTTTCAAAGGGCGCGGCCACGTTGGCCTGCCGCTCCAGCTCGTCAAAACTCAAAGTCTCGCCTTCCCGCTCCCACTGCCGTTTGGATTCTTGGATCAGCCACAGGCCCATAATATTTTTTAAGAAGCGGATCGTTTTATTCACGCCGCCCTCATTGGTAAAGTTATATTCAAACGCCTCAGCTGACGCGTTGGGCTGATCCAGCTGTACGCCCATCAGCGACCATGTACCACTGGAAATATAGATGAAGTCGTCCTTGTCCGGCACGGGCACGGAGGCCACCGCCGAACCGGTGTCATGGGAGGCAACAGCGATTACAGGGATCTGCCCAACCCCCAGCTCCTCTGCAAGTTCCGCCTTTAAAACCCCTACTTTTTCCCCGGGATAGATCATATCCGCGAATATGTCGGTGGGAATATCCAGCTTTTCCAAAAGATCGGTTGCCCACTGATGTGTTTTCGAGTCAAACATCTGGGAGGTGGAGGCAATGGTATATTCCGTCCGCTTTTCACCAGTCAGGAAATAATTGAACAGATCCGGCATGAACAGCAGCGTTTTTGCCTGATCCAGGGTCACATCGCCGGAAAGCCGGGCGGCCAGCAGCTGGAACAATGTATTAAACCAGTTAAACGCGATGCCGGTCTTTTTGAAAATCTCCTCTTTGGGCACACGGGAAAACGCTTCCTGGTCTATGCCGTCCGTGCGGGTATCCCGGTAATGATACGGGTTGCCCAAAAGCTTTCCGTTTTTATCCAGCAGGCCGTAGTCCACCCCCCAGGTGTCAATGCCAATACAGTCGATATCCCGGTCGCCGGAGTTGGCGCACTTTAAAATCCCCTGCTTAATCTCATGGAACAGCCGCAGGACGTCCCAATACAGGCTGCCGTTCACCGTCACCGGGTCATTGGAAAAACGGTGCTTTTCCTCTAATGTGATTTTTTCCCCGTCAAAGGTAGCCAGCATAGCCCGCCCGCTGGACGCGCCAAAGTCAAAAGCTAAAAATTTGTATAACTTACTCACTGTGTTTTCCTCCTGATTTATGCACTATTTTTCTAAATTATATAATATCTGCCGCTAGCTTGTCAATATGATTTTCAGAACAAAACTATAAAAGAAAGACGGAACACTGCAATTTTTATCAGATAAATCACACAGACCTTACCACCAGCCAAACCAACCTACGCCTGAAGAAAGGTTCCCATTTAAAATTGCGTGTTTCCAAACCGATAACGGACAGGAATTTACGAAAGCATACGGCAGCGCTGAAAATCCTGCGCCTACAATGTTTGAAAACAAGCTCATGCAGCTTGGAATTAAACATAAGCGAATCAAAGTATATTCCCCCAGACACAACGGCAAGGCAGAGCGTTCACACCGCAAGCCGCACATAAACTTTATTCGTTTGAAAATTAAATACAGCAGGTTTCCTATGCGGCCGCTTAATTGGAAAGCTTCTGCGGATTACATCAAGGCTTTCTTAGAAGGCGGCGAATTTTTTATTTGATTTTGTAACACAGCATTGACAAACCTACAAAAATAATTGATTTAATTTTGTTTTCGGACAACCGCGTAATCGTCACCGCTGCGGTAATATGGACAGTCTGCAAAGCTGCCCTTTAAAAAACGCAGCATTTCATCCTCGTCTAGACTGACGCAGCAGCTATAGCATCCGCAGTCCTCATCGTATATATAATGTACGCAATCTTCACAACGCATATAGTCCCTCCGAATCAATTGATTTCACAATGCATATAAGCTGGCGCGGCATCCCACTTGACCAGGAATCCGCTGCCGTGGGCACAGAAAACAGAATCCGGCGTGTTTTCCGTGTCTCCGTTTTTGTCATATCCGATCCGTTCAATTACAGCCTGGGCATTGTGGCAGGGCGCATATCCGGCAGGTCGGGTGCTGATCCGGCCCTTGCCCTTGGTAAAGGAAAGCAGGCTTTTACCGTAAGCTATTGCTTCAGCCACAGGCAGCTTGCCGGTGATGACGGCTATACTGCCGTCGTTTTCCGGCGCGTCAAAGCTGCCGCTCATTTTTTGAACATCCGATAAGACACGGCCCAGATCCTCTGCCGGAACGGTAATTTCATAGTCGTACATGGGTTCTAAAAGCACTGTTCCTGCGGTGAACAGGCCCTGCCGCACGGCGCGGTATACCGCCTCCCGGAAATCGCCGCCGCTGGTATGCTTCAGATGGGCCCGGCCGGTGAGAAGCGTAAATCGGGTGTCAGTCAGCGGCGCACCGGTCAGTACGCCCTTATGGGCCTTTTCAAAAATATGGGTTCGGATCAGGTTTTGATAGTTCCGGTCCAGAACATCCAAAGAGCAGCTGCTGGCAAACTGGATCCCGCTGCCGGCGGGCAGCGGCGTAAGCTTGAGGTGCACCTCCGCATAGTGCCGAAGGGGCTCAAAGTGCCCGCAGCCTATGGCCTCCCGGGCAGGGGTTTCCAGATAAAGTACCTGGCATTCCCCAAAATGGATGGGAAAGCCAAACCGCTGCAGGAAAACGGCTTCCAAAACCTCCAGCTGTACCGTACCCATGATCTGCACCCGGATTGCAGACAGATGTTCATCCCAGGATACGTTCAGGGCCGGATCTTCGTCCTCCAAAATCCGCAGCTTTTCCAGCACCGTCCGAGACGAGACTTCGGGATCAAACAGAACCTGGGCGGTTAGCATGGGTGTACATTCTGAGAATTGTACGCTGGTTTCCGCACCGATGGCCATGCCAGGCCGAATGGAACGCGGGCCGGTGACAGCACAGACATCGCCGGCTTCCGCGATTTGTACAGAAACATATTTCCTGCCTGTATACAGCCGGATCTCGTCGATCGACGCCATCGGCGTCTCATTGTCTGGACCGGGCAGGGGCAGCCGGTCCTTGACCCGCAGGGTGCCGGCCGTAATTTTTAGGAATGTAACCCGGGCGCCCCGGGCGTCATGGCGGACCGCATAAGCCATCCCGGCAAGCTCCGCCTGGGCGTCAAAGCTGGTGACCGTATATTGATCCAGCGCGGATAAAAAGTCAGCAATCCCCTGGTCCCGCAGCGCGGCGCCGAAAAAACAAGGAAACAGCCGCCGTGCCCGGATCAGCCGGCGGATCGCGGCCTGCCAACGTTCTGGATCATAGCCTGTTTCCAGATAGTAATCCAGCAGGTTATCGTCCAACGCTGCTACCGGCTCCGTAATGTCCTGGGAAAAATCCAGGATATCGGGAGAAAATTTTTTTTGCAGGGCGCTGAGGACGCCGGCGGGATCGGCGCCGGCGCGGTCCGTTTTGTTGATGAAGAAAAATACCGGGATCTGCCGCCGGGCCAGCAGCCGCCAAACTGTTTCCGTATGGCTCTGGATACCTTCCGCGGCGCTGACGATAATCACCGCGTAATCCAGAACGCTGAGCGTCCGTTCCATCTCCGCAGAAAAGTCGATGTGTCCCGGAGTGTCGATCAGACAGTATTCCGATCTCCGATAACAAAAGCGGGCACAGCCGGAAAAGATTGTGATGCCCCGCTGTTTTTCCACTGGGTCGGTATCCATAACGGTATTTTGCGTGTCTACCCGGCCTGGCTGGCGGATAGCTTCCGCGTGGTATAGTAATTGTTCGGAAAAGGTGGTTTTGCCCGCGTCTACATGGGCAAGAACGCCAATAGTCTTCTTCATGAGCTTCACTCCGTAATGATGGTATAGGAAAAATTTTCAAAGCGCAGCTTTGTCCCAATATCCGCGCCGACAGGCAGCAGCGCCAGGGCAATGAACACATCCCCGCTGCCGCCGGTATTTTCCAGGGTGGCATATTCCCCCGCTACGGCAGTTAAAATATATTCCTTCGGTTCCATATTTCCTCCAAATTCTATGATATTGTCTATATTATACCATCTAAACACAGGATTTGCAACTCCAGCCCCAGGATCTGGCAGTTCTTGACAAGAAAAAGGTTGTGTGATATGATTATATTTAGGGAAAAGGAGGCAGACGGATGAATAAAAAGAAGCTTTTGGGCAGCAGTGTTTTGGATTATATATTTTGTCTTGTGATTGCCGCCGCCTTTTTGCTGATCGCTACGGAATCGTCCCCGTTATATCCAATCAACAAATGGGTAGACGCCAACGCCTTTGTAACGGTAGGGAAAGCCCTTGCCCATGGGCAGGTATTATATCAAGATATATTTGAACAGAAGGGGCCGTTTTTGTATTTTCTGCACACGGTCGCGTACTGGCTCAGTCCGGCCCGGCCCTTTATCGGCGTATATGTGCTGGAAACGGTTTCTTTGTCGGCGTGTCTTTTCTTTGCGGCGAAGACCGTCGGGCTGTTTTTAAAGCGGGTCTGGATCTTTTTATGTGTGCCGCTGTTTGCCGCCGGTGTACTGTTTTCCTTCTGCTTTGTGTTGGGGGACAGCGCTGAGGAGTTTTGTCTGCCCTTAACCATGGCAGGGATATACCTGCTTCTGCGGTATTTTCAGAAGCAGTACCCGGAGCCCATGGAGCGGAGGACGGTGGCGGTCTGCGGGATCATGGCCGGCGTGGTTTTGTGGGTTAAATATACCCTGCTAGGCTTTTGGATCGGCTGGGTTTTAGGACTGTTTGCTGCCGGAATCGCCGCGAAGCGGTACCGCGGTGTTTGGCTGGATCTTTTATGGTTCCTGTTTGGCATGCTTCTGGCCAGCCTGCCGATACTGTTATATGTAGCGGTCACCAATTCTCTCTGGGATTTATGGTATACCTATTTTTATATTAACATTACAGCTTATACCGGCCAAGGCGAGGGGGGGTTTTGGGCTGCGTTTTTCAGAAATATCTGGTACAGCCTATATAAAAATCCGTTTATTTCGATCCCTTGGGTATTGGGCCTGGCCTTATTCTGGATCAAGCCGAAAAAAACGCTGCGGGTCTGGGCGAAAATCACCCTGACGGCTGCCAGCTTGACAGCGCTGGCAGCTATTGCCGTGAGCAGACAGGTATACGATTACTATTTCCTGATCTGCGCGCCCTTTGCGCTGCTGGGAATTATTGGCGTTATGGAATGGACCGCGAAAATTAAAATGCCGGCACTGGTGCCTGGTGCGGCGGCGCCGGTGGTCTGTGCCGGGCTTTGGGCTCTGATGGTGCCCCTGCATCCCAACGCCCATGACCTGCACAAGCAAAAGCAGGAGCTTCCCCAATTTCAGTTCGCAGAGATCATGCAGGAAACGCCGGGGGCAACGCTGCTGAACTACGGTTCTTTGGATTTGGGCTTTTACACCGCGGCGGATATTGTTCCCAATGTAAAGTATTTCATGAAGCAGAATATTCCATATGAAAATTTTCCGGAAAACCAGGACGCACAGGATCAATATTTAAAGGAAGCCCGGACGGATTACGTCGTGCTGCTGACCAATGCAGATACCGCAGAGAACAACGAATATTTAAACCAAAATTATGAACGGGTGGCAAGCGCGCCGTATTCCGAATACATGGAAGATTACGACTACATGCTGTATAAGCGGCGGGATCCGGCGGAAAAGGAGACGAAACCACAGGAGGAGTACGATTCTTTGGAGGCAGGAACAATTTTTTCCAGTTGAGAGGAAAATGAAACGTATAATTTGCAGGGTGGTTTTTATAATTTCTCATTTGGACGGCCCGCATAGATCAGGCCGAGCAGGCGACCGGAAAAAATCCGGGGTGGGAAAAATGCAGGAATACAATACATATTGGACAGTTGAATAAAAAGGATGAAGGAAATTCGTCTTAGGTGCGTTGGTAGTGCGTAAAGTTTTGTGTAAAGTCCAAACATCAGGAAAAAGCAAAAGTT
>CBCTZG010000085.1:0-11602 GCA_965151315.1 uncultured Clostridia bacterium | reverse complement strand
GGAAAAGATGGAAGCCGGCGTGCCGATGACCACCTCCTGCTGCCCGGCCTTTGTGGATTATATCCGCAAATCCTTCCCAGCGCTGGAGGAGCACATTTCCCATAACCTTTCACCCATGGCGGCCATTTCCAAGTATATTAAGGAGCAGGAGCCCAACGCGAAAATTGTGTTTATTGGGCCTTGTACAGCAAAAAAAGCGGAGATTAAGCAAGAGAAGGTAAAGCCTTATGTTGACAGCGTACTGACCTTTGAGGAACTGCAGGCACTGTTTGACGCGTTGGATATGGAATTAGAACATCTGCCCTTGGACGTTTTGGACAACGCCTCCTATTTCGGCCGAATTTTCGCCCGAAGCGGCGGCGTGGCTGACGCGGTGCGTCAGGCGTTAAAGGAACAGGGGAAAGAGGACGTTGACTTCCGGCCCATATCCTGCGATGGGATCGAGGCCTGCCGCAAGGCACTTTTGATGGCTTCAAAAAATGTTCTGCCCTATAACTTTATCGAAGGTATGGCTTGTACCGGCGGCTGTATTGGCGGCGCGGGCTGCCTGACCCATGAGGCAAAGGACAAAAACGAGGTGGACGAGTACGGCAGGGAGGCGTACGAGGAAACGATCACGGATTCGATTCGAATTATTTTGGGAGAAAATGCAAAATAATTTTAGAGAAACCGGTAGCATTTTTTCTGATTCGGTGATATACTAGTAATGAATATAAGTGGAAGGAGCTGGACAACATGAACGATGTATTTGATAAGATCCGGGACGGCGCCTTGAAAGCAAAGGATGAAGCGGGGAAGCTTACCAAGGTGGCTGTGAAAAAGACCAGCAACGTCGTAAGCAAAGCGAAGCTGACCTATGCGGTGTCCGAAACGGAAGGGAAAATCGACCAGCTGTTTGCAGAGCTTGGACGGATCCTGTACAATGAGTATAAAAACGGCGCGGAATTCCCGGAGAATATCAGCCAGATCTGCCAGCAGGCGGAAAAGCTGTATGAAGAGATCGACGCAACTAAGGATCAGATCGCGAAAATCAAAAACGCGGTGGTCTGCCCGGCCTGCGGCGAATATAATCATGAGGAGAATGTTTTTTGTTCGAAGTGCGGGAAACGGCTAAAGGGTCAGCCGGCGGAAGAAGCATAAAAAGCCTGCCCAGCAATGGGCAGGCTTTTTTGCTGCGCAAAGCGGGTTTATTCCGCTAAATGGCTAAAAATTCCCGGCAATGGGATCTCCGCATAACATATGCACACATCAGCGGAGCCGTAACAGACGTCCCATCCCCCGGCGAAGATAGGGCTTTATGCCGCTTGGGGATAACGGCGGGATTATTTGTATGTCGTTGCATATCCATACCTGTTTGTTTTTTTCCAGGTTTGAAACCATATTAGCAGATGGGCAGCGCCCGGCTTTTAGTGGGAAAATGAAGCTTTTCTTTAGTTGCAATTTCTCTGCCGATGTGCTATAATAGTCAGGTCAATACCATGATAAGGAGAACGGGCATGGACTACGAAAAAAAACCCCAATTTCATTATAAGCCGTCAAAAGGATGGATAAACGACCCTAACGGCCTGGTTTATTTTAATGGATATTATCATGTCTTTTATCAGCATTCGCCTAATTTTGAACGGCCGTGGCAGGAACCGATGCACTGGGGCCATGCGCGGACAAAGGATTTTATCCGTTGGGAAGAGCTTCCGGTAGCGCTGTATCCTGCGGATCCGTATGACTGTGGCGGCTGCTGGTCAGGAACGGCGATTGTAAAAGATAATACGCTGTGTCTGTTTTACGCGTCGATTACACCAGCGGGCGCCGGGCAAAAAAAACAGACGGTCAGCGTTGCCTATTCCAAAGACGGCGTCCATTTTGAAAAATATGCGAACAATCCGGTCATTGCAGATCATCCGGATGACGGCGGGCCGGATTTCAGGGACCCGGCGGTTGCGTATATCAATGATATGTATTACTGCGTCATGGCGTCCGGGCATCCAGAAACGAAAAAAGCCCGTCTGTTGCTATATGAAAGTAGAAATTTGCTTGACTGGAAATATTGCGGTATAATGCGCGAATGGGAAAACGCGCAATATACGGAATGCCCGTCATTCACCAAGATGGGAGATCAATACCTTTTGGCAACATCGGTGTGTCTGCTTGAGCGGCGGCAGTATTTTTCCATTATGTACGGGACATTTCAAAATGGAAAATTTACCCCGGAAGTGACCGGAGAAATGGATAAAGGCCCGGATCAGTATGCGGGACAGATTTTTTTGGACCATAAAGGCCGGAATATTTTGATTGCTTGGATTCCGGGCTGGCCATATGACGGGTACGCCGCAAAGGATGTGGGCTGTATGTCAGTTCCCCGTGAAATTTTTATAAAGGACGGGAAGCTTTGCGGATATCCTGTTGAAGAGGTGCGCCATCTTCTAACGGACAGCGACCCGGCGGTCAAAATTACGGATGACGGGTTCGAGATCCAACGGACAAACAGAGAAAACGTGGTATATCATGGAGAAATCACTGATTTGAAAATTATTCGGGATGAATATATCTTGGAAGCCTATGTAAACGGGGGTCAAGAGATTTTTTCCGTTCTTTTATAGGGGCGGTTACCTCCATAGAGCTTGTATGGCCGGGATCGGCAAAGAAAAAATATGCGTTTTGTGAATCGAGGGAAATGTTATGCATCAGGAATTTTTGATGGGGAATGAGGCCATCGCACTAGGGGCGGTTGCGGCCGGCGTCAATTTTATTTCCGGGTATCCGGGCACACCGTCCACAGAGGTACTGGAAACGGCGGCTAAGCACAATCCCGGGGATATTTATATCGAATGGTCTGTCAATGAAAAGGCGGGCCTGGAAGCGGCGGCGGGGGCAGCTTACGCTGGGGCGCGGTCCATGGTGACCATGAAGCAGGTGGGATTAAATGTGGCGGCTGACCCGCTGATGAGCCTGGCCTATATTGGCGTCAAGGGCGGCATGGTGGTTTTAGTGGCGGATGATCCGGGGCCTATATCTTCTCAGACGGAGCAGGATACCCGGCAGTTCGCGGCCTTTTCCAAAGTGCCCTGCTTTGATCCGTCCTCAGCCCAGGAGGCCTATGCCATGATCCAGGAAGCGTTTGATTACTCTGAAAAATATCAGACGCCGGTGTTTTTCCGGCCAACGACCCGGGTATGTCACGGTTATGCGTCTGTTACGGTAAAGGATCCAGCGGAATATACCCGCCATATACCGGAAGGCTTTCAGAAGGATTCAGCCCGGTGGGTGATTTTCCCACGGCTGTCCTATAACAATCACATTAAAATTGAAGCCAGAAACGTGGAGCTGTCGGCGGTTTTCTCGGGTTACGCCCGGAACCAGATCCTGGCAGCGGCAGAGGAATATAGGAACGAAAAACGGGGCATAGCGACCCATGGCTTCAGCTTCACGTATACGATGGAGGCGCTGCAGGACCAGGGAATGCGCAGACTTTTGAAGGTAGCCACGCCGTATCCTTTCCCGGAAGCGCTGGCTTTGGAATTTTTGGATGGGCTGGACGAGGTACTGTGTATAGAGGAGCTGGATCCGGTCATTGAGCGGGCGCTGACCTACGTATGTGGGAAATATCATCTGCCGGTGAAAATCTACGGAAAGCTGACCCATCATGTGCAGAACGCGGGGGAAAATACCCGGGACAGCGTAGAAAAAGCCATTGCCGCTTTTTTGGGGATTGCTCAGCCGGAAGCGAAGCCCTCGGAAGCGCCGCCGGCTTTGCCGGTGCGGCCGCCGGTTTTGTGCGCTGGATGTCCCCATAGGGCGTCCTTCTATGCGGTCAAAGAAGCGATGAAAGGGAAGAAGACCATATTCTGCGGCGACATAGGCTGTTATACCCTGGGAAACGCCATGCCTTTAGATATGGTGGATACCTGTCTATGCATGGGCGCAGGGGTCAATATTACCCAGGGGGTGGGCCGGATTGAGCCGGATACCGCATGCTTTGCGTTTGTAGGGGATTCTACGTTCTTTGCATCAGCCATCACCGGTGTTGTGAACGCGGTATATAACCAGGCCAATATGGTGCTTGTGGTGCTGGACAATTCCACCACGGCCATGACTGGTCATCAGCCCCATCCGGGGACAGGCCGTACCATGATGGGCGAGGTAGTCCAAAAGGTCAGCATTGAAAATGTACTCCGTGGGATCGGCCTGACGTTTGTAGAAACTGTGGATCCGCTGGATTTGGCCACGGCAATGGACTGCGTCCGGCGGGCGGCCGGGGAGCCCGGCGTCAAAGCGATCATTTTCAAATCGCCCTGCATCGCCGTAACGAAGCCGGCTGGCACAATGCGGGTGGATAGCGGGAAATGTATAAAATGCAAAAAGTGTATCAAACAACTGGGCTGCCCGGCCATCACCACGGCAGACGGGCAGGTTGCCATAGACAGCAGTTTGTGTACCGGCTGCGGACTGTGCGCCCAGGTTTGCCCGGTAGGAGCCATTGGCGGAGGTGTTTGCAATGGGTAAAAATATTATACTTTGCGGCGTGGGGGGCCAGGGCACGGTGCTGGCTTCCAAGCTGATCGCCGCCGCGGCTATGGCAAAGGGTATCCCGGTCATGAGCGCGGAAACCATCGGCATGGCCCAGCGGGGCGGCAGTGTATTCAGCCATCTGCGGCTGGGGAAAGGGATCTATTCTCCAATGGTCGCCCTGGGAACAGCGGATATGATTATCGGGTTTGAACCATCAGAGGCTGTGCGGATGCTGCCGTATTTAAAGGAGGGCGGCTGGGTCGTGGTCAGCGCACGTCCGATCATGCCGGTGACGGCAGCGCTGCAGGGCTCGGATTACAATGGCCGGGAAATGCTTGCGTATCTAAAGCGGCATGTGCAGAACCTGATTGTGGTCGACGGAGAAGCGGCCTGCCAGGCGTTAGGCTCCGCCAAGGCACTGAATATCGTGCTTTTGGGGGCGGCGGTGCGCAGCGGCGCACTGGGACTCACACAAGCAGACATCCAGGCAGCCATTTTGGATAAAGTAAATCCCCAATTCCATCAGTTGAATTTGCGGGCTTTGGACTATGCGAAATAAATGGGAAAGGCAGTAGTATCATGAAAATTACAGATGTACAGCTAAAGCAAGTCAACAGCCAGATCCAGGCGTTGATTGCGGCCAACAGCTTTTACGGAAAAAAACTGGAGAAGGCGGGGGTTTTTGGTGTCGGCAGCCCAGAGGAGTTTGAAAACCTGCCTTTTTCGGAAAAGAGCGATCTGCGGGAGGCATATCCCTTGGGGCTGATGACAGCGCAGGAAAAGAAAATTGTGCGGATCCATTCCTCTTCCGGCACCACCGGTCTGCCGGTTATTATCCCCTATACGGCTAAGGATGTGGACGATTGGGCGGAGATGTTCAAGCGGTGCTATGAGATGGCGGGAATTACAGATCAGGACCGGATCCAGATCACGCCGGGGTACGGCCTATGGACGGCGGGGATCGGGTTCCAAAACGGCGCCGAGCGGCTGGGGGCTATGGCGATCCCGATGGGCCCGGGTAATACGGAGAAACAGCTGCAAATGATGATGGATCTGCAGTCTACGGTTCTTTGCTCCACATCCTCTTATGCTCTGCTGTTGGCGGAGGAAATCGAAAAGCGGGGCATCCGGAATAAAATTTCTCTGAAAAAAGGCGTGATCGGCTCGGAACGTTGGGGAGAAAAGATGCGCCAGCGAATTTCAACAGAGCTGGGCATTGAGCTTTATGATATTTATGGCTTGACAGAAATCTACGGACCGGGAATTGGGATCAGCTGCCGGTATGGCTGCGGTATGCACTACTGGGACGATTATATTTACATAGAGATCATTGACCCGGTTACCGGCAAGACCCTGCCGGAGGGTGAACTGGGGGAGGTGGTAATCACTACTTTAGTCAAGGAAGGCGCCCCGCTGATTCGGTACCGCACCCACGACCTGTCCCGGATCATACCGGGAGAATGCTCCTGCGGCAGCCCGTTCCCGCGGCTGGACATCATTATGGGCCGGACAGACGACATGATAAAAATCAAGGGTGTGAATGTATTCCCCAGCCAGATCGAGGAGGTGCTCCGGCAGTTCCCGGAGCTTTCCAGCGAGTATCAGATCCGGATATCCCATTTGGACGGCAAGGACACCATGCGGATCTATGTAGAAACCAACGGAACCGTAGACTTTTTAGAGCTGAGCCGGCGGATCACGGGCTCGGTGAAAAGCAAAATCGGGTTTACGCCGTTGGTTAAGGTGGTGGAGCTGGGCGTTCTGCCCCGTAGTGAAAAGAAGTCCAAACGGGTTATAGACGAACGGTATAGCTAAAAAATAAATCCCGGCAAAACCACGCGGCCGCGTGGTTTTGCCGGGATGCTTTTATGACGCATATCATCTAAAGGTTAAAATCAGATGAAAATATAAAGCCATGATACCGCCTGTAAATTTCTCGGCAGCGGGGATCCTGCCGCAGCCAGCCGGACAGGCTTCCATCATCGCCGCTGTAGCCGGTATCAAAATATTTTAAAATCAACCATACTAAAAGCTCCTTAACCGGCGCTTTCTGTAACAAGGCGTCGGCATAGGCAGCCGAGTTCAAGCCTTTCGGCGGCCCGAAACGGCTTAAATACGCAAAATCTGCCTGCACTTCACACAGTGGGTGTTCCCGCATACAAATCTCCCTCCCCCTTGATTTGTATTTTCTGCAATCATTATATCAAAACAAACACAAAAATTCTATAGGCTATTTGCACAAAATATGTATTTCATATTTTTTAATATGAAATACATATTCAAATATCGTAAAATCGTGGGTCGATAAATATCAGTATATGGTGTAAAATATTTGTATAATACATATATTATAAAAGGTGATGGCTGTATGGGTAAATTTTTCGACGACCGATTCTATAAGCGGGAGGAACGGATAGAAAGAAGCTATCCGATCACGGACGATTTATTTGAATATCTATACCAGGCCAGTATTACCTACAATGCCAGCCTGTCGGATTTGTTAAACGCGTGCATCCGGGAGCTGATTGAATTTGAGAATTTTTATATATACACCTGGGACTGGTCAGCAAAAATCCCCAAGCATAATTTCCAGATTGATAAAAGTAACATTGCCGGCTTGAATCAGTTAAAACGGAAAACCCATTTTACGGTCAGCGCGTTGGTAAATATGTCGATTCAGAATATAAAAAACATGGATTAAAAAAACGGCCGGCGGGCCGTTTTTTTCTGCGCTATCAGAGGCGCGGTCATTTTGCCTGCCGCCGGGCTTTGGCCTGGGGCGAGCCGGGAGAAATCTGCATAAATTCGATCCGGTTGCCGTCCGGATCCTTTATCCAGCACTGCCAGTTTAAATCCGCCCCTTGATTTGGCTCGATGTCTAGGGGGATATTGTTTTCCCGCATATGTGCCGCCGTGGCCTGGATATCCTCTACCTCCAGGCAAAGATGGGCGTACGCGCAGTTTTCAGCAGGCGTCGGGTTCCCGTAGAACAGCTCCAAAAATTGCCCCCCTGGCAGCAGAAGATAGTGGATCCAGGGTTTGCCATGCTCGTCGTCCAGGGTAAAGGCTTCCTGAAAGCCCAGGACGCCGCAGTAAAAGTCTAACGCTTTTTCCATATCCCGGGTATAGAAAGCAAGATGCCCGATTTTTTGAATCATTGTTTTTCAGCTCCTTTTTATAATTTACTATTTATAGATTTTGGATCGGCAATAGAAAAGTTTGTAAATTCGGTTAAAAACGGTACGTCCTGTACAGTAAACGTCTGGCCGTTCAGATTTTCCAGACAGCCCGCGGGGGTGGAAAAATCAAACCGCAGCCGATAGGCATACAGGGCCTGGCTGGTGTAGCCATATTGTTTGTTTACAGCGTTTCTGCCGTATTTCCCGTCGCCCAGAAGCGGGTGGCCGATAGAGGCCAGATGGGCCCGGATTTGATGCGTCCGGCCGGTGATCAGCTCCACTTCAACCAGAGAAAGGCCGTTTTGCTCCCGGAGGACCCGGTAGCGGGTTATACAGGTTTTGGCGCCGGGGCTGGCGGATTGACGGATATACACCCGATTTGCTTTTTCGTCCTTAAACAGGTATCCCCGCAGCGTATCCTGCTTTTTTGCAAAATATCCGCAGGCAATGCACAGGTACAGCTTCTGCATTTCCCGGTCTTTGATCTTCTGGTTCATGATCCGCAGGGCCTCCGCGTTTTTCGCGGCGATTACAATACCGCCGGTGTTGCGGTCGATGCGGTTGCACAGGGCGGGGGCGAAGGCGTGCTCGGCAGTGTAGTCGTATTCGCCTTTTTGGTATAAATACGCTTTAATATGCTCGATCAGGGAATTGGTTTCCGCGTCGGAGGCATGCACCACTATGCCAGGCCGCTTATCGGCCAGCAGGATATTTTCATCCTCATACAGGATGGACAGCCGGGGGGTGATATGTAAAAACGTCTGGTTAGGGTTGGTTTCAAAGAACTCATCCTTTAGGTACAGGGCCAGGCGGTCCCCTTCTGAGAGCTTAAAGCCGCCGTCGGTTACATGCCTGCCGTTAACGCGGACGCACTTTTTCCGCAGGCTTTTATACAGCATCGCTTCCGGCATATTTGTCAGATATTTCAGCAGGAATTTATCCAGACGCTGGCCGCCGTCGTTTCGGTTGATTGTGACTTCCTTCATATTTTGCTCCAAAAAAACTCTTTTTTTGATTTTATATATTGTATCATACTTTAATCTATGATACAATAGATTTTAACAGATCAATTTGGAAAGGAAGTATACACATGGGTCTTTTTGGCTTTAATTACTCGAAGCCCGGTCCGGGCGTGGACAAGGACGCGCCGAAGAAAAAAGGAATATTTTTATATTTTGAGTTATTTTTCCGGAAGTTCTGGAAGCTGATCCAGGCAAATATGCTGTATTTTTTATGCAGCATCCCAATGATTTTGATCATTTATCTGGCTACGCCGTTTATTGTATCGCCGTTGATGGGCATATTCCAAGGGGGCGGATTTGACCAGGAAACGCTGACTATGATCAGCTCGGCGCTGACTGTCTTTTTCACGGTGACAATTGTGTCTTTTTTTGGCTCCGGCCCAGCTTCGGCGGCGTTTGCCTATATCCTGCGCTGCTTTACCCGGGAGCAGCATAGCTGGATTATGAGTGATTTTAAGGATAAATTTAAGGAAAATTTCAAGCAGGGCATGATTGTTTCCATTGTGGACATACTCCTTTTGGCAGTGGCCTATATTGCCCTGAATTTCTATGGCAGCGCGTCGGCTGGCAACCTGTATAATTTAGGCGGTCTATGGACTTTTTTACAGGTCTTTTTAAGCGTCCTGCTGATCGTTTACCTGTTTATGCATTTTTATATTTATCAGCTGATGGTTACCTTTGAAAGCACCATGCGGCAGCTGTATAAAAACGCGGCGGTGTTTGCCCTGGCCTTTTTACCCATGAATATTTTACTGGCGGCGATTTTTGTGGCCATCAATTATTTGCTGTTCAGCACGATCACGCCGCCGTTTGCCCTGATCATTTCATTCCTGCTTTGGTTTGGGATCGTCCGGTTCCCCATTGAGTTCTACGCGGCGCGGACAATTCAGCGCAAGGTGCTGGACCAGCAGGAAAAGCCGGAGGAGAACGGGAGTGAAGCCGAATGAACGCACCCCTGGAAAGCTTTGATGTTGCCGTTGTAGGCGCCGGCCACGCGGGGATTGAAGCGGCTTTGGCGGCGGCCAGACTGGGCAGACGGACCGTGATGTTTTCCATTAGCTTAGATGCTATTGGCAACCTGCCCTGCAATCCCAGCATCGGCGGTACGGCCAAGGGCCATCTTGTCCGGGAGATCGACGCTCTGGGCGGGGAGATGGGAAAGGCGGCGGACGCTACCTTTATCCAGTCTAAAATGCTCAACCGGGGCAAAGGCCCGGCGGTACATTCGCTCCGCTGCCAGATCGACCGGAAGCGCTACCATATGGAAATGAAAAAACGGGTGGAGAACCAGAAGAATTTGCAGGTGAAGCAGGCGGAAATCGTGGACATTCTGACGGAAAACGGCGCGGTTTGCGGCGTCGTTACCCATATGGGTACGGTTTATGGCGCCAAGGCTGTGATCATTGCGACGGGTACATATCTGCGGGGAAAAATTCTTATTGGCGATTATGCCCGGGAAAGCGGCCCGGATGGGACATTCCCGGCCAACCAGCTTTCCGCAGGACTTAAGAAGCTGGGGATTGAGATCCTTCGGTTCAAAACCGGGACGCCGGCGCGGATCCATGGCGACACTTTGAATTATGCGGAGATGGAAGAGGAATTCGGCGACGACCGGATCACCCCATTTTCCTTTGAAACCCAGGAGCCGGGCCAGAACCGGGCCTCCTGCTGGCTGACTTATACCAACGCGGAAACCCATCAAATTATTTTGGATAACATTGAATCCGCCCCTATGTACAGCGGCTTGGCGGAAGGAGTGGGCGCCAGGTACTGCCCCTCGATCGAGGACAAGGTGATGCGGTTCCGGGATAAGGAACGGCATCAGCTGTTTATTGAGCCCATGGGCCTGGATACGAAGGAAATGTATGCCCAGGGGATTAGCACCGGGCTGCCGGAGGCTGTCCAGCAGGCCATGCTTCGGAGCATCCGGGGGTTGGAGCATGTAGAAATTATGCGGCCGGCGTATGCCATTGAGTACGACTGTATTGACCCAACCCAGCTTTACGCGACCCTGGAATTCAAAAAGATCAGCGGCCTTTACGGCGCTGGGCAGTTCAACGGAACCAGCGGCTATGAGGAAGCGGCGGCCCAAGGACTTGTAGCGGGGATCAACGCGGCGTTAAAACAAAAAGGGGAAGAGCCGCTGATCTTAAAACGGTCCGACGGCTATATCGGGACTTTGATCGATGATCTGGTCACGAAGGGAACCAACGAGCCGTACCGGATGATGACTTCCCGGTCTGAATACCGGCTGATGCTCCGGCAGGATAATGCCGACGAACGCCTTACCCCTATGGGATACCGGGTGGGGCTGATCAGTGCGGATCGGTACGAAAAATTTTTGAAGAAAATGGAAACAATAGAGCAGGAAATCAGCCGGGTACGGCAGGTGGTGGTGCCGCCAAAAGCGGCCAATCCAATTCTGGAACAGTATGGTTCCACGCCGGTCAGCACTGGCGTACGCTTGGCAGATTTGATCCGCAGGCCGGAGCTGGACTACAACAAGCTGGCGCCGGCGGATCCCCAGCGGCCGAAGCTTGCCGATGAAATCCAGGAGCAGGTGGATATTCGTCTCAAATATGAAGGATATATCCAGCGGCAGCAGGCACAGATCGCCCAGTTTAAAAAGCTGGAAAGCAGGCAGCTGCCGCCGGACTGTGATTATTCCGCGATCCATGGCCTGCGCATCGAGGCCCGGCAGAAGCTGGACAAGATCCGGCCGGCATCCTTAGGGCAGGCTTCCCGGATATCGGGAGTTTCCCCGGCAGATATTTCTGTCCTGATTATTTGGCTGGAAAGCCGGAAAGAAGCATAAAAAACAACCCAGAATGCTTTTGTTCTGCATTTGTCAAGAAAAAGTAGACACCCAAAAACACCATAATATCAGAAGCCCAG
>CBCTZG010000084.1:0-11792 GCA_965151315.1 uncultured Clostridia bacterium | reverse complement strand
AGGGCTATGCCCGAAAATGAAATACCCCCCGTTATACGGGGGGATATTTATTTATTTAAATAAAATTAGTTACATGCGCCGTTATTCCTCTTTTATATAAAAAGCGTATACGTTGGTGGATGGTTCGTGAACGCGCTGCTTTACGCCGAACAAGGTGAGGGTTTTGGCGTATGGCAACTTCCCCTAACAGTTCAGCCGACGGCACCGAAAATACCCGCACATCTGCGTAAAACTGAATAAAAGCTAAAGAAACGGGATCAATCCCGTTTTTTTTGTGCCGGAACATTTCTGTCGGCTTCCGCCTGAAATCCCGCGTATAAAGATTGTCTTTTTCCAGGAATTTTGAAAGAAAATAAGGGAAGAAAGACAATTAAATAGAAATAGTGATATTAAAAATATAAATAGTTATATTTCAAAAAAAATTTCGCCGTGATATAATTTTGATAAAGTGGATTGAAATAGGAGGAACTACCATGAAAAAATGGATCAGTGCTATCATTGCCGCATCGATGCTGGCAGGATCGTTTACCGCGGCCCATGCGGCGGGAACGGTAGAAAGTGTAAAAATTTTCGCGTCCCAGGGCGGCGTTACTCTGGAAACAGGCGCGGAAAACATCCCAACAGGCGTGGGGAAAATCCTGGTGGATTATTCTGAAAATGTGGACGTAACCACGCTGACCCAGGAAAACGTGACGCTGAAGGCTTCCGGCGGTCAGACCATTGTGTGCGGCGCAGACGTATATGACACAGGAGACGTGGTCGCGGTGCGGTTTGGCCGGCTGGACGCGGGGGAAACCTATACGCTGCGTCTGCAGAACATTAAAGGCAGCGGCGGTGACGCGCTGCCCGACCAAACCGTTCAGTTTACAACGGCGGCGGAAGAGAAAGTATATGATGAAAACTTTGAAAGTTTTAATACATCCAATGACAGTGTGGCGGTGTACGACCAGCTGTTGGAGTCTGACGAGGATTTGTCCCTGATACACCCCGAGAGAGGGCATGGCAGGGAGGTTGACCCGGAGAACGTGCAGTTTGCCATTATCGAAAGAGACGGCAATAAAAAACTACAGATCACCAATGGTGTGGATGCACTAGACGGCGAGTATGTGCAGGATCAAGGCCGTGTAGAAGGGGAAATCAAACTCCCGACGATTACCGGCAGCACCATGAACGGAAACAGGACTGGCCTTGTATTTGAAACTAAGGTAAGTTTTGAAGAGGTCAAAAACCAGATCAATCTGGGAAAATATACTGGTGACGCTGCGAAGTACGGCGACGGGCTGCGGATGTGGAACTATAACACGGCGCTCCATATCGCCCAGAACTGGATCCCGAACGAGGGTGATAAACCCAAGGTTATTCCTGATGTACAAACCTCCCAGGAGTATGACCTGCGCCTGGTTTATCGCATCGGAGAAGCGGGGAATTTTGTCCTGGATGCATATGTGAAGGACAACGGCGGTTACCGGCTGGTTCAAAGCGGCCAGGAACTGCGGGCTGCGGGCAGCGCACCGGAACTTTATGCCATTGATACGCTGCTGATGTACAGCATCAACGGAAAGGCGTTCCCTGAAAACAGCGGTGTTGCGCAGGCAGTCTCTGTCTTTGACGATATGCGGGTATACGACTATCTGGCCCCCCAGATCATCAGCGCCAATGTAAAGAATAAACAGCAGGGCTTTGATGGCCGAGACATCCAGCTGACATTTAACACCGATATGGATACAAGCAGCCTGGACGGCGCTATTGCGCTGGTCAATGCCGATACGAATCAAAGACATGTGCTGACCGGTGAATATGACGCGGCCACAAGAACGTACACAGCTAAGCTTCCGCAGCGGGATATGGTTGACGGCGGGCTGTATACCTTGGAGCTGGGTGCGCTGTACAGCCAGGACGGGTTTGCTTACGATGATTCCGTACCATTCCAGTTCTCGGTTACAATTCTCCCAGTAGAGGCGGATCCGCTGCAGACGCCGGATGGGATCATGTGGAATAACGGTACCTTGATCTGGAACCCAGTTGAAAACGCGGCTGGTTATAATCTGCAGCTGTATAAGGATGGGCAGACGGCAGGCGCGGCGGTAATAACCCAGAATACCCAATATGATTTTTCAGATATGATTACAACCGACGGCCAATATATGGTTAAGATGTACGCGATATCAGAGAACGAGGAGTATGCGGACAGCGCTACGGCGGAAAGCGGCGTGTACAATTATACTGCGGTGCCGATGATCGGCGGCAACGGGAACTACAAATATGTGGTGACCTTTGACACGGCCGGGGGTACAGAGATCGCTCAGCAGATCGTTGTACGGGGTATGAACCCCAGTATTCCGGCAGATCCGGAAAAAGAAGGGCTGTTCTTTGACGGCTGGTATTTGGACGCTGGCTATACCGTAGCATATGACCCAGCCCAGGGCATTACCGCGAATACCACCCTGTACGCGAAATGGACTGACGGCAAAGAACCCGAACGGGAGCCGGTATTTGACGATTTGGAAAGCGTACCCTGGGCGCAGGAAGCCATTACAGGGCTATATGACTTGAAAATTGTTACGGGAGTAACCCGGAAACTGTTTATGCCGGAGCAGCGCATTAAGCGGGAGGAGTTTATCAAGATGGTTGTCTGCGCCTTCGGCTATCCCACCGGCGGATATCAGAGCGGGTTTATAGATGCTGATCCCAACGCGTGGTACGCGCCTTATGTCCAGGCGGCGGTGGATAACGGCCTGGTCAGCGGATACGCGGACGGCAGCTTTGGTATCGGCGAATATATCAACCGGCAGGATATCGCGGCCATCCTCTACAGGGCAATGGGTGAAGAAGGCACATATACGCCGGATTACACGGACAAGGACACGATCAGTGAATATGCTCAGAACGGCGTTGGATTCCTGTCTGAAATCGGCGTAATTTCCGGATATCCGGAAGGAACGTTTGAGCCAATGCTCAGTGCGACCAGAGCGGAGGCGGCATATATTTTATACGGTGTATACAATTATACCCATACAGAGGAATAATTGGAAACAGAAAGGAAAGGTGCGCAGATGAAAAAGTTAACCAGACGGCTGCTCAGCTTAGCTGCTGCCCTATGCCTTATGGCAGGCAGTCTGCCCAGTGTCATGGCCCAGGACGGTTTGACGGTAAAGGAGGCATACATGTACTCCGCCCTTTTGCGGGGCGAATTAGCGCCGGTGGAGGATTCGGTGACCGGGCTTACCAATGTATCCCAAAATGTGGGCAGGATTTTATTCGATGTAGCCCCGGAAACGGTTGACCCCACGACCCTGCGGGGAAACGTCAGCATGGTGAAAACAGCTGATGGGACGCCGGTGGAGATCGGCGTGGACGCAGTTGACGGCGGCCAGAAGATTGCCGTTACATTCGGCACCCTGGACTTAGGGACGGAATATACCATCACCCTAGAAAGCGGGATCCAAAATGCGGCGGGAACAGATAACCTGGCGGAATACAGCCTGACATTTACGACAACTGGCACCCCATATATCTATCAACAAAATTTTGACGGAATCGAGGCTGGCACCCAAGGGCAAACGCTGCGGGATGCTTTGTCCAGTATGCAGATTATGTTCCCAGCGGCGTTTGGCAGCGAAATAGGTACCTTTGCCGTTGAGGAGCTGGACGGCGGCAACGTGCTCCATGTACGCTCCGGCAACAACCTGTCCGCCGCCAATAACGGCAGGATTGACATGATGCTGAATCTGACCAAGGCGGAACTGAATGAAAATGGCTCCCCAAAGATCGGTAACGGGATCCGGACGGGGTTTGTCTATGAAACCACCATCCGGATGGACGCCTGGGACACCCAGATCAATATGGGCAACTATGTAGGCGACGGATACGCGGATGCACTGCGGATGTGGCCGTATGGCGGCGGCACACTGATCCACGCGCAAACTTTTGCAGAGGGAAGCGATACCCCGACAAGCATACCCTTAGTTTCCGATATTACAGCCCAGACAGTCTATAAGCTGCGGCTGGTCTACCGGCCGGCAGAAAACGGCGCTTTTCTGACGGACGTATACTGGGATAACGGAAATGGATTTCAATTGGTGAAAGCGGGGATCCGCACCCAGGCGGATGCCGGCAAGCCAGGCAGAATCGACACTATGCGGCTGATCAGCATCAACGGGGATAAAGGCGGTAATTTCTCCGAAGCGTATTTTGACGATATGAAGGTCTACAACTATCTGCCGGTACTGCTGATGGATTCCAACATTAAAAATGTGGGCGCGGTATCTGCGGATACCCGGGCCATTACCCTGAAATTTAATACAGATATGGACGCGGCCTCCTTTGCCGGCCAGGTCCAGATGAACGGTACGGCATTGACTGGTATTTATGACGCGGGTACCCGGACTTGGAAAGCTGACATGCCGGCGGGTACGCTGGCGGATAATACGGATTATACGCTGACTATCGGCAATATTTACGGCAGCGAAGGACAGGTATATTCCGGCGAAAAGCAGATCATCTTTACCACGGGTCAAAGCGGTGCCCCTGCGGAAGGTTTTGCGGTAACCGAGCAAACCCTCCATTCTACATTGCTAAGCGGTTCCCGGCTGCCTATTCTAAACGGAGAAACGGGCGTGGCGCCGACTGTGGGAAAAATCCTCTTTACCGTACAGGGAAATGTAGACCCGCTGACGGTTTCAAGCGCCAGTGTGACCATGAAAAAGGCGGACGGTACCTCTGTGCGCAGCGGAAGCTTTGGAAGCGGGAGCCAGATCGCGGTTTCCTTTGGAAAATTGCAGGAGAATACTACCTATACGATCTCTCTGACGGATCGGATTCAGTCTGCCGGCGGGGAGGCGCTGGAGCCCTATTCCCTGACATTTACTACCGGCAAAGAGCAGGAATTTTATGCGGAAGACTTTGAAACTATGACGGTTTCAGAGGAAAACGCAGAAGTCAAAGCAGAGCTGGACAGCCGGCACGACAACGCGGTGGTGGACAAGTTTGACCAAGATGTACAGAACCTTGCCATTCGGGAGGACGAGGACGGCCAACAGTATTTGTACATTAAAACAGGATCAAAGGATAGCTACAACACAGGCCGGGTAGACCAGACGGTAACTTTTGCCGGCGGGATCCGAACAGGGTTTGTTTATGATATCCAGGCCCGGTTCCGGCAATGGGGCGCGCAGATCAATCTGGGGCCGGTGGTAGGTACCGGCGCGGCGGACGGCTCGAAGAATTCCCCGGCCGGGCTCCGGCTGTCATATAACGACATGCAGAACACCATGTTCCATGCCGGGCACTTCCCCAAAGGCAGCGCACAGACGCTGCCTACGAATGAGCCGGTCATTACTAATGTAAACAGCCAAACCACCTATCAGGTGCGGATGGTATTCCGGGTGGCGGATTTTGGCGGCTATCTGGTGGATGTTTACTGCGATATGAATGACGGCAACGGTTATCAGCTGATGAAGAAGGACCTCCGCTTTGCGGCGAGCGACGAGGACATCCTCCGGCAGGTCAACAGCATGCGGGTTTTGAGCCTGAACGGACGGACCAGTGCCGGAAGCCCTGAGGGTGACTGCGCTGAAGCGGAAATTGACAGCATACGGGTATATCCCTACACGCCGGTATCCCTTTTGAACGCTAGTATCCAGGATATGGAGCAGGATATTGATCCGAATATCAAAACATTCTCCCTGACCTTCAGCGAGGATATGCGGATTGCCTCTTTTGTCAACAGCATCACCCTGACGAATACGGTTACCGGCGAAAAATCGGCGCTGACAGGTGATTATAATGAGGAAAGTCACACGTTTACAGCGGATCTCCGGGAATCTAAGGTGAATACCCTGGCGGACGAAACCCAGTATACCATTACCATCGGGGATGTGGCCGCGGCGGAAAGCGGCCTGGCGTTAGAGGGCAAGAACACCATTACCTTTACCACAGGCGTGAATACCGCGATTTCCTCCTCCGGCACCGTCGTATTCCGGGAAAATCCCGGCGAGATCCCTAACCCGGATCCTGTTGACCAGGGCGGAGAAGGCATGAACTATGAATTGAAGAACCTGCAGACGCTGACTGGTGCAAAAAGTGTATATCCGGTAATCCCGGTGAGCAAAAACGCCGCGGAGCAAAGCACCGTATTTGTTTCCATTGCTTTGTACGACAGCCAGAACCGTCTGAAGAGAGCGGAAGCCCAGACTGTGGACATTTCCAATACGGAGCTGATCAACACAGTGGGCATGACAAACCTGGAAACGGAGAAAGGGGATCTTCTGAAGGTGTTTGTGTTTGACAGCCTGGAGGGTATGAAGCCCGTTCTTGCCAACGCCCCCAGTCTGGAGGACGATCTCTCCGCCGGCGATGCGCTGAAGAATTATGCGCCGTGGGCGGATAAGGACGAGCTGAATATTGTATATCTGGGCGGGTCCATTACCCAGGGCGCGCAGGCTACGGCAGGATATAAATCCTGGGTAGGCCGTACGTCCGCCATGTTTGAAGCGGCATTCCCGGATAAGACTGTTCATAATATCAACGCGGGTATCGGCGGAACAGGCTCCGATTATGGCCTGTTCCGGCTATATGACGATGTAATCAGCAAAAATCCGGATTTAGTATTCGTAGAATTCGCGGTGAATGACCAGACGGCGGACCCGGCCGAGTCCCAGAAATGTATGGAAGGGATTGTCCGGAACCTGCTTAGCCTGGACGAACCGCCGCTGATTATCTTTGTGTATACCACCACCAACCAGTTTGTTGCCTTTGATACAGTGCATCAGCAGGTGGCGGATTACTATGATATCCCGTCCATCAACCTGCAGAGCTATATGAAAGAGATGGTGGACAACAAAGAGATCCAGACTGCGGATTTCCTGCGGGACGGCACCCATCCCAATGACTATGGCTACTACCTGTATGCCAAATATATCATTGATAAGCTGAATGACCCGGATAATTATCTGCGGCCGGCAACCTGGAAGGAAGAACCTATGCGTACGGACTATTATCCGTATACCGGCAAAAAGATCACGGCAGCCAATGCCACGCGCAAAACGGGAAATTGGGCACAGGATACCGTTATCCCCACCAGCGGAAACCTGGCAACGGCAGAGGCCGGCGCCACACTGGAGTTTGAATTCGAGGGGAACTTTGTCGGGCTGATGCACCGGATCGGGAATTCCTACGGCAACTTGGAGATTTACATTGACGATGTGAAGCAGGACGTAACCAGAGCCGGCATTACTAACCCGTATCTGGATTGCTACTATGGCAGCGTGACAAGCTCCCAGTCCGTTATGTGGTTCAAGACCATGGGCCTGTCCGACGGGCCCCACACCTTAAAGCTGGTGGCTACCGGCGAGAAAAACGACGCCAGCGCGGGCAATAAGGTTTCAGTGGATTATATTTATGTGAAGCGGTAATCCGCGCGAATGGCTTCTGCGCAAAAAGATATGTATGTAAAAGGGTAGTGAAAAAATTTTATACGGAAAGGAATTTGCGGTATGAAAGTGAAAAAATTGGCCAGTTTACTTTTATCCGCCGTTATGGTGGCAGCCTCTTTCCAGGCTGTCACCGCAGAGACGGCGATCAATGTTACCTCGGCAAACCAGTTTGCTACCGTCGGAAAGGGCGGCGCCGGCGGCGGCAAGGTCCTGACCGACGGTAGCACCGGCGTGTCTGCGCGGGCCGGGAAAATCTGGTTCCAGCTGTCCGGGGCGGTTGACCCCCAAACGCTGACAGCCGAAAATGTGACGATGACCAAGGATGACGGGACGCCGGTACCCTGCGGCGCGGATATTTACGGAAGCGCAGACCGGGTGGCGGTAAAGTTCGGTGAGCTGGAGCCCGGCACTGGGTATACCATCCGGCTGGGGAACGGCGTTGCCGGGACGGACGGCAGCCTGATGGAATACAGTCTGCATTTTACCACCACGGATCAGGAATATTTGTATTACGAGGATTTCGAAGGCTATACGGAAAGTATGCAAACAGAGGACATTAAAGCGAAGCTTTTAGAAAATCCGCAGGTTGAATTTTCGACATTTGGGAAAAATGTAACCATGAAAATTTTGGAGGAAAATGGAAATCCGGCTTTGCGAATTATGAATGGTGAGAACACTGAACCAAATGCTGGCCGAGTTGATAAAAAGATCGCAATAGGCGGCACGAATGGTATGACCACTGGGTTTGTATTTGAAACCAAGGTACGGTTTGAAAAGAGTACCCCTCAGGTTAATATTGGAAAATTTGACGGCGCCAGAACATCTGGATCAATGGTACGCTGGGAAAATAATGGCGATGTTATCGCATTAAATTATCGGGACAGTAAAGAAAAAAGAGAAATCTTTATTAAGAAACCAGCTCCGACACAAAATTATAATATCCGCTTGGTGTTTCGGCCGGAAGATTTTGAGGGGGCGCCGACAGATCAATTTCCAGGAAGCGATGGCCCTGTAAGGGCGTTTGTCGTTGATACCTATTACGATATGGGGGATGGAAAGGGCTATCAGTTGGCAAACAGTGGGATTGTTACTGCAGCCGACCCAACAGGTGCGGCAAAGCCTTCTTGGACTGTCACTAAGCTTATGCCCTACAGCATTAACGGCGGCACAGCTGCTGGACAGGTTTCCCAGATTGTTCTTGATGACATGAAGATCTATGACCATCTGCCGGTGCAGGTGATGTCCGCCAATGTCAAAACTGGACAGACTGTCCAGGACGATCTGTCCCAGATCGTCCTAACCTTCAACACAGATATCCAGCCGGATACCTTAGCAGGGAACATCCAGCTGGTCAGTGACGGCGAGACGGTATACACCTTAGCGGGTACATATGATCCGGACAGCCGGACGTACACCGCGCCGATCCCGGCTGGGACGCTTTCAGCAGATCATGCCTATTCCATCGCCATCAGCGGGGTGCTGAGCACGGACGGCTTCCAGTACGACGAGGATACCGCGATTTCCTTCGACGTTGTATACGCGGAAGAAAAAATCACCGCTGACAGCGTGGCGTTTGACGGCGCCGTATTGCCTTCCGGCAGCGCGGGGATCCCCATCGCCACAGAACGCATCAGCATAACCTTGTCCGAGGCGGCGGACCCGGCGACGGTTTCCAAAGAAACCGTACTGCTGGACAACACGGAATATACTGTAGACTGTGTGGGCAATGTAATCAGTATTGACCCCCAGCTTGCAGGCAATACCAGCTATACCCTGAAGCTGACCGAGGGGATTACCTCGGCAGACGGGACGAAAAAGCTGCTGCCCCTGAACTATACATTTAAAACGGAGAAAGACCCCACGGCCATTGCCGTAGAATCCGCTTCGATCCAGAATGGGGCGGTTAACGTCCCGGTAAAGACCCAGGGGATCAGCTTCACCTTTGACGAGCCGCTAGACCCGGCTACGGTAGCCGGCGGCGTAAGCATGACCGACGGGGCCGGCGGGAGCGTCCCGGTGACGACCAGCCTTTCTGACGGGAACGCCGCCTTGTTTGTAGGCTTCTCCGGGCTGGCGGTTAACAGCCAGTATACGCTGACCTTGTCCGATGCGATTAAAAACGCGCTGGGGACGAAATCCTTAACGCCGTATACGGTTCAGTTCCAGACAGAGGATCAAAGCTATCTGCTGAACGTGGACTTTGAGGACGAGCTCCTGTACCCAACGGGGCAACAGCCGAAAAATACGGATATTTTGTATTCGACGATCAATAACGACACAGTGACCGTGCCGCCCAGCTATACGGTGCAGAAGGATCCCGATACGGGAAATAAGTTCCTCCGGGTAGAAACCGGCGTGGGAAATACAAGCTCCAGGGTTCTGGCCCAGTTCGACTTTACCAATGGCGGGGCAAATCCGGGCGCTACGGAAAGCTTTGTCATTGAGGAAACCCTCCGGTTTATCCAGAAGGACGCTAAGATTGACCTGGGCGGCATTTCCGGCGATAAGTTCTTTAACGCGTATATGACGGAACGGGGTTCCACCCATTTTTATGTGAACGGCTATCCGGATCCAACCTCAACAACGATGCGGCAGCAGGTTCTGTTTGATCCCATCGTCCTGGGGAAGGACTATAAGATCCGGCTTGTGTATAACAAGATGAACGATGAGGGTAAGTATCGGATTGACGCGTATCTGGACCAGGGCGCCGGTTATAAGCTGGTCACCCAGGATGTCCGCCTGGCCCAGACAACGGAAGAGCTGGCCAGCCGGATTGATTCCATCAAGCTGTACAGCATGAACAATGAGCTTATTCCAGAGTATAAGAGCGTCATTGAGATTGACGATATCCGAATCTACGCGTACAACCCGCCGATGATCCAGTCCTCCTCCATTGAAAATTTACAGTCTGGCGTATCCACAGACACCAGCATGATGACGATTGTGTTCAATATGGATATGGACAAATCCACCATCAGCGGCGTAAAGCTTACAAACCTGGCGACCGGCGAGGAAACAGCGCTGAATTCCTCTTATATTCCCGACAGCCGGAGCCTGGAGATTGAGATCCCCCAGGGATCCCTGAGCCAGAATAATGAGTACACCATTTCTATTGACCAGGCATGCTCCCAGGGCGGCCTGAAGCTGGAGGGCGCAAAGAGCATCCGCTTTACCACCAGCGAAAGCTTCGCGGAGGTAGAGCTGTCTGCGCCGGTGACATTCTCGGAGACCCAGGGCGGACCAGAGGCAGGGTCTATTTACGACCTGACCTCGATCTGGGCCAATATCCCGCTGCGCAGGCTGGTCAAGGAAGATGTCCCGGCAGTAGCGGGGCTGGCGTTATATGATGAAAACGGTAAATTAGTCCAGCTGGCTTTAAAAGAGCAGCTGATCACCGGGGATACGGTCATTCAGGACGTGGGCTTAGAGGACATTGGCCCCATTGGCTACCATTGGACCGCGAAGGCGTTCCTGTGGGAATCCATGGACACAATGCGCCCATTGATCCAGGCTGTTGAAAAGGACGCGAATGTAGACTTGACCATGTCCACCCTGTTTACCGACGGCATGGTACTCCAGCGGGAGGAACCGATCCCGGTATGGGGACAGGGCTTTGACCTGGAGAACGTCAGTATTATGCTGACAGACGGCGATGAAGTTGTAGCGCAAGCCACTGCGCGGCCGGAGAAGGGAAGCTGGTCCGCCCAGCTGCCGGCTGTAGAAGCCGGCGGCCCCTATGTGCTGACCGTGGTAAACGGCGAAAATACGAAAGTAATTGAAAATGTTATGGTGGGCGACGTTTGGCTGGTCAGCGGCCAGTCCAACATGGAAAAGCAGATGAACGACAGCAACTACATTGCCGATACGCAGCCGGATATTGACAGCGCATATGATTATCCGGGCATACGGCTTTACAAGATCAGCCAAAACGCGCAGAGCGTTGCCCAAGGCGATATCCCTAAGTCAGCCTGGGAAACCTGTACGCCGGTTACGGTGGGGAAATTCTCCTGTGTTGGCTACTACTTCGGCCGGGGGATTTATGAGTCCCTGGAAGAGGGGGTACCCGTGGGCCTGATCCAGTCCGCTGTGGGCGGTACGAAAATTGAGCGGTGGATCAGCAAGGAAGGCATTGCGGACTATGGTGTCAGCGGTATTACGGCAAACACCAGCTCTACCCTGTATAACGGGATGATCGCGCCGCTGCAGAAATTCAACATCAAAGGCGTTCTTTGGTACCAGGGCGAGTCTGACTGGGATAAACCCCAGTATTATGAAAACAGTCTTAAAGCGCTGATCAGCAGTTGGCGTGATGAATGGAATAAGCCGGATATGCCCTTTATCTATGTGCAGGTGGCGGCG
>CBCTZG010000083.1:0-12204 GCA_965151315.1 uncultured Clostridia bacterium | reverse complement strand
AACTTTTGCTTTTTCCTGATGTTTGGACTTTACACAAAACTTTACGCACTACCGCTGCCTGTGATAGTAATGCGGTGTCAAATTTTCAGAGCCTCTTATAGAGGTTAAGCCTGTAATAGCCCCTTATAGGGGCTGTGCAAACCACCAGTTTACTGGTGGTTATGATTCTCACTGTCCATTTCACTTGGGCTGTACAAAGCAGTATGCTTATCTTTTTGAACAATTCGCTTGACAGCCTGTTTAATCTTACAGTTTTCTCAAAGGCTGTTTAAGGACTATTTTTTTATAATCCGATCCGCCGAGAAGCCCTTATTGCACCACAATGGCATGCTGCCGTTCCATGTAGATCGGTTCTAACGTATCGCCGCTGATCCAATACCGGTATTCCGCCCTGGTATTATTTTCGTTATATGGGTCGGCAATGTAGTAATAATTTGTTTCGCTGTCATAGCCGCAGACCAGCACCGCATGGTTATTGCTCAGGAGCCGCTGGGTCTGCCCCTCAATATTGTAATACCGGTAAAACGGCTTCTCCCAGCGCAGTGTGGCGTAGATCACCACCGGATTGCCCGCCAGCAGCTCCGCCCGGAGTTCTTGTACAGAGCTGCCGGAAAAATCCCATACATCAGCGCCGTACTGCCGGGCATATTCCGCTAAAATCGGCGGATAAATCGTCGTTCTGGTTTTTTTCGTGGGATCCGCCTTGTATGGGGAGCCCACAAAGCCTTTTGCCGGGTTGGACGCCGTTTTAGGCATTCCATCCAAGAACGTCCGCAGATCTACGTCCAGGGCATACCCCTTTCCCTTCATCCCCATTAAAAGCGACGTGGCCTCACAGCCCACTACAGCCCGCACTGGATACAACTGGCTGATATAGGGTACGTCGATGGTCCGGACTGCCGGCGTATCGATCTGAACCGGCACCACCTGGAATCCGGATACAGCACAGAACGCCGCTGCCGCTTCTCCTCGGGTGACTGGCTGGGACGGCCGGAATGTATCATCCTCATAACCGCCTAAAATCCCATATGCGCATATCTTCCAAACCGCTTCCTGGGCATAGCTTTCCCCCAGGTCTGTCAGGTTGACTGGCTCCTTTTCCGGCAGCCCCCAGTCTTTCACATAGTTATACAGCATAGCTGCCAGCTCCTGCCGGCTCATAGTCTTCGTAGGCTGGAAAAGCCCGTTTTCATCCCCTTGCAGAATCCCTTTAGCCGCCAGGTATCCAACTGCTTCCTGCGACCAGCGCCCTGCCTCTATATCCGGGAACCCGACTGTTTCCGCAGGTGGCTCCTCCCCGCTTTTTTGCAGGATGGCCGCAAAGACAGACGCCGCTTCCTCCCGGGTCAGCGCGTGATCCGGCCGGAACCGGCCGTCCGGATACCCCGCCATTACACCATTGGCGATCAGCGTATTTACTGCGTTCCCTGTCCAGTGCCGCTGCACATCCCAGGGCGTGGCAGCTAACGCCGAAGCCTGTATGGATACCGCCAATAAAACCGCAAAAATCCCTTTCCGTTTCAAAAACACTACCCCCATTATCCACTGTTTTTTATACATTATACACCAAATCCATGTGTTTGTAAATGTTTTTTCTTGACAACAGCTGAAAATTGTTGTACTATGCTGTAAAGGAGTGTGATATTATGGCAAATTTAAAAGGGACAAAAACAGAGGCTAATCTGCTGGCGGCATTCGCCGGGGAATCCCAGGCAAGGAACAAGTATACATACTACGCTTCCAAAGCAAAGAAAGACGGCTATGTGCAGATCGCGGCTTTATTTGAGGAAACAGCCAACAATGAGAAGGAGCATGCGAAGATCTGGTTTAAGCTGCTGCATGACGGGATCGGCTCCACTCCGGATAACCTGTTAGATGCGGCGGAGGGCGAAAACTACGAATGGACGGATATGTATAAAACCTTTGCCAAAGAGGCAAAGGAAGAAGGCTTTGACCATATCGCCTATCTATTTGAAAGCGTGGCCGCCATTGAAAAGGAGCACGAGGAGCGGTATCGCAAGCTGCTGTCCAACATTGAAAACGGCCTGGTCTTCTCCAAGGACGGCGACGCCATCTGGCAGTGCGCAAACTGCGGCCATATTGTGGTAGGCAAGCAGGCGCCGGAGGTATGTCCGGTCTGTGCGCATCCCCAGGCTTATTTCCAGGTTCGGGCGGAAAACTACTAAAAACGAATCCCCAAAAAGAAACGGCGCTGCCGTTTCTTTTTTTATCTTTACGTTTTCTTTACATTTCCTCAAAAACCTTGACTTCCCATAAAAAGGTGGTACAATTTGCCTGAGTTTTGCTTTCAGGAGTTGATTGCCATGTCAAAAGCATCCAGACCAGCGAAAAATGAGAATGCGATTCCCGATTATAACAGCCTGTTCCGCGCCTGTAAAAATGTGGACGGCATTGTGGGAAAAATTCTTTCCAGCCTGTTCCGTTCGAATTTCCGGGAGTTTATCATCTCCACGCTGCTGTTTATTGTGAAGCACTGTCCCACCTGGATCGTACCCATCGTCACGGCAAATGTGATCAACATCGCCAACAATCCCCAGGATAGCAGCCTGTCCCTGTTGATTGTAAACGGCGCTGTCCTTTGTGTACTGATCCTGCAAAATATCCTGACCCATACCCTATACGCCAAGTATACCAGCAAAATGCTCCGGAATATTGGCGCCGGGTTTCGAAATTCCCTAATCAAAAAACTCCAGCAGCTTTCCCTGACCTATCATAAGGAGCTGGAGTCCGGCCGGCTCCAGACCAAGTTTATCCGGGATATCGAGGCCATCGAGCTTTTTTTAAACCAGCTGATCATGCAGCTTTTACCCTGTATTATTACCCTGCTGGTCACCGTAGCCATTACCGTCACGAAAAACCTGATTGTCACGGCATTTTTTGTGATCCTGGTCCCGATCAATATTCTGGTAGCCACCGCTTTTCGGAAGAAGCTGCAGCGCACCAACCGGGTGTTCCGGTCTGAGGTGGAGAACATTTCCTCCAAAATCAGCAATATGATCGACATGATCCCAGTCACCAAGGCCCATGGCCTGGAAAATGTGGAAATATCCAAGCTGGAGGGGAATATCCGCCAGCTCAAGTCCGCCGGCCAGACCCTGGATAAATCCAACGCTATTTTCGCTTCCTCCGCCTGGGTGGCGGGGATGCTGTCCAGCGCCGTCTGCCTGACGTTTACCGGTATTTTAGCCTACCTGGGGAAGCTGGATGTGGGGGACATCGTTTTGTTCCAGACCTATTTTACTACCATCACGGCCAACGTCCAGGCCCTTTTGAATATTTATCCCGAATTTATGAAGGGGGCGGAGTCGATCCGTTCTGTTTCGGAGATTATGCTGTCTGACAATATTGAGCATAATGCAGGGAAGATCAGCCTGCGGTATGTCCATGGTACTATCCAGTTCGACCATGTTTCCTATCACTACCCGGACTCCCCAAAAATGATCATCCAGGATTTCTCCCTCCAGGTTGAGCAGGGGGAATGTGTGGCTTTTGTAGGGGCTTCCGGTTCAGGGAAATCCACGATCATGAATATGATCATCGGCTTCCTGACGGCGACCAGCGGCCAGCTGAAAATCGACGGGAAGCCCATTGAAGCGCTGAACCTGCCCAGCTACCGGCATTTTATTTCCGTGGTGCCCCAAAACTGCATCCTGTTCACCGGCACAATCCGGGAAAATATCACCTACGGCATGGCCAATGTTACCGAAGCGCAGCTGGAGCAAGTCATGGATCTGGCCAATATCCGGGAGTTTATTGATAAGCTGCCGGACGGGCTGGACACCCAGGTGGGCGAGCACGGCGGCAACCTGTCCGGCGGGCAGAAGCAGCGGATCTCCATCGCCCGGGCCTTGATCCGGGATCCCCGGATTATCATCTTGGACGAAGCCACCTCCGCCTTAGACAACATTTCCGAATACCATGTCCAAAAGGCTATGGCCAGCCTTATCAAGGGCCGCACAACCTTTATTGTAGCCCACCGCCTGTCCACTATCCGAGACGCGGATAAAATTGTGGTTATGGACGAGGGCCGCTGCGTGGAAATGGGTACATATCAGGAGCTGATGGCGCTTCATGGTAAATTCTACGAGCTAAAGACCCTCAGCGAAATGACCAACGCCATGCAATAAAAAACGGCCCGCCGGGCCGTTTTTTATAACAACTTTTTCTTTTTGAAAATCCAGATACAAATGAGAACCACTAAAGCGCTGACAAGGATCACAGCTGGATATCCAAATTCCCAGGACAGCTCCGGCATGTTCCGAAAATTCATCCCGTACCAGCCGGCAATCAGCGTCAGGGGCAGGAAAACCGTAGTCACTACGGTAAACATCTTCATAACCCGGTTCAGACTATAGTCCAGCGCTGCCTGATAAGCTTCCCGAAGCCGTACAAGGCTCTCGCAGAGCTGCTGAGTATGATCCGCTAACCGTTGGAGCCGCTTTTCCGTGATCCGAAAAAAACGCAGCGTGTCCGCGGCAAAAATGTCGTTTTCATTGTCGCCCAAGTTCCCCGCCAGGTCCGCCAATTCCGCATAGTAATCTGCCCGGACTGTCAGACTGTTTTTTAAATGGAATAGCTTAGGGTTGAGGTCCCCCGCAATTTTTTCCTCCGCCAGCGCCGCTTCCATTTCTAAAATCCGCGCCTCCGCATTTTCCAAAATCATCTGGCTGTCTTCTGTCAATTTTTCCAGCACACCGCAGATAATTTTTTCAATCGTTGGCTTTTTCCCCGCATGATGCAAGGCATGGTCAAATGCTGACCGGGCCCGCTCATCCCCCTCCTCCGGCACAATCAGCAGAAATAGATCCTTTGCCACATAAAAAGCCGTTTTTTCCTTTGGGCTCCGTACATGGGCAATATCCATTACATCCACCAGTCCCAGGCTAAACGTATCATAAACCTCCAAATGATTATGAAACCGCCGTTCCTGCCATTGCGGGAACACAATACCATCCAAACCCAGCCTGGCGCGCTGCTCCAGGAATTCTGTCCGCCGGAAACATCCCGCGTAGGCCTGTCCAGCTGAAAAAGCCGCCGCTGTTTCCACACTATACTCTGTAATCCGGTAAAGCATGCCGTCCCTCCTAACTCTAAAAGACAAAAGCCGCGAAACTTACTGTTTTGCGGCTTAATCGTTTATTCACCCAAATAGGCCTTTTTCACTTGGTCGTTATCCATCATTTCCTTAGCGGGGCCGGAAAGCACGATTTTCCCTGTCTCCAAAACGTACGCCCGGTCCGCGATAGACAGCGCCTTCTTCGCGTTTTGCTCCACCAGCAGAATGGTGGTGCCGCTTTTAGAAACCTCTTTAATAATTTCAAAAATCTCTGAAACCAGCAATGGAGAAAGCCCCATAGACGGCTCATCCATCAAAATGATTTTTGGATTGGACATTAAGGCCCGGCCCATTGCCAGCATCTGCTGCTCACCGCCGGATAACGTCCCGGCGATCTGCGTCCTGCGCTCCTCCAGCCGGGGGAAGCGCTGATATACCATTTGCAGATTCTCGGAAATCCTTTTCTTGTCCTTTAGGGTAAAGGCGCCCAGGATCAAATTTTCATATACTGTCAGCTCCTGGAATATCCGCCGGCCCTCCGGCACATGGGCCATTCCCAGGGAAACAATCTTATGGGCCGGAGTTTTTAAAAGATTCCTGCCCTCAAAAACTACGCTTCCCGCTTTGGCCCCGATCAGCCCGGTGACTGTATGCAGGATCGTTGTCTTCCCAGCTCCATTAGCGCCGATCAGGGCAATGATCTCGCCCTGATTTACCGAAAAGGAAACCCCTTTAATCGCCTGGATTACCCCGTAATATACCTGTAGATTTTCCACAGTCAGCATTGCCATTGGCCATTCCATTCCTTTCTATTCCCCAAGATACGCCTTAACGACATCCGGGTTGTTCAGCACTGCGGCCGTATCGCCGCTGGCCAGCTCCTGTCCGAAGTTCAGTACGGATACTTTCTCGCAGATCCCGCTGACCAGGCGCATATCATGTTCGATCAGCAAAATTGTCATATCAAATTTGTCCCGGACAAACCGGATGGTTTCCATGAGCTCTGCGGTTTCATTGGGGTTCATGCCCGCCGCTGGCTCATCTAAAAGCAAGAGCTTTGGCTTCGTGGCCATAGCTCTGGCAATTTCCAATTTCCGCTGCTTCCCGTAGGGCAAATTGGCGGCCAGGTAATCCTTTTCCCCCTCCAGGCCAAATACGCCCAGCAGGGACTCTGCCTCCTGCGCCATAGCCCGCTCCTGCCGGCCAAAGGGCGGCAGCCGCAGAAAGCTCGCGGCCATGGAGCAGGGATACCGGTTATGCAGCCCTACCTTTACATTGTCGATCACAGACATCTTGGCGAACAAACGGATATTCTGAAATGTGCGGGCAATCCCCTTTTTGCTAATCTCAATGGGCGGCTTGCCGGTCAAATTCTCTCCGTCCAGCCGGAAGCTGCCGGTAGTAGGCTTATACACACCGGTCAGCATATTGAACACTGTCGTTTTTCCCGCACCGTTTGGGCCGATCAGTCCATACAGCTGCCCCTTTTCCACATTGAACGAAAAATCCTCAACGGCATGCAGGCCGCCGAAGGTAATTCCCAAGCTCGTTACTTCCAGCAATGCCATTATTTTCGCACCTTTCTTGTCAGCCTGAGCTTATTTCTCAGGCTGGATTTAAATTCAATGAACCGGGGCGAGGAATTCAGGATCATCATCGCCACCAGCACAACTGCGTAAATCAACAGTCTGTATTTGTCCAGCTCCCGCAGAAGCTCTGGCAGGAGCGTAATAATGGCCGCTGCGATAATCGAGCCCGGAATAGAGCCCATGCCGCCCATAACAACCATAACCAGGATTTCAATCGACTTATTAAAATCAAATGTCTTCGGCACAAGCTGGCCCAAATTGTATCCGTAGAGTACGCCGGCCACCCCCGCAAAAAACGCGGAAATGACAAAGGTCATCAGTTTATAGTAGGTCACGTTAATCCCGGCGGACTCCGCCGCGATCACATTGTCCCGGATCGAGCAAATGGCCCGGCCGTGCTTGGATTTCACCAGGTTTGAGATCAAAATGACCGTAATGACAGCGGCAACAAAAATAACATTAAAATTGGTCAGCCGGGGGATCCCCTGAAGACCCTTCGCACCGCCGGTAATAGTCAGGCTGTTGAACAGCGAGCGGATAATCTCTCCAAAGGCTAATGTCACAATCGCCAGATAGTCACCCCGGAGCCGCAGGGCCGGAATCCCGATAATTACGCCGAATACCGCCGCCGTCAGGCCGCCAGCAAGGATTGCGACCGGGAACGCGGCAATCTCCGGCAGACCGGAGTGCACGGCGATCAGGCAGCCCGCATAGGCGCCGCAGGACATAAACCCCGCGTGACCCAAGCTCAACTCCCCTAAAAAGCCTACCGTCAGGTTCAGGGAAACCGCCAAAATAATGTTAGTCCCGATGGGTACCAGCAGCTTCTGCATACTTCTATTCAGAATTCCCTGCTGGATCAGCACCGTTAAAACCACGTACAATACGGCGATGATCCCGATATTGATTAAAAAACGTTTTAATTTCTGATTCATATTCCCCATCCTATACCTTTTCCATTCTCTTTTTGCCCAGCAAGCCTGTTGGCTTGACTAAAAGAACAATGATCAGCACACTGAATACGATAGCGTCCGCAATGTTCGTGGAGATATACGCCTTTGTCATCGTTTCGATCAGACCCAGCAGAATCCCGCCCAGCATTGCGCCGGGGATGGAGCCGATCCCGCCGAATACCGCCGCCACAAATGCCTTAATGCCCGGCAGAGAGCCCATATACGGGTCGACGTAGGAGTTGAAGGAGGCAAGGTACAAAATGCTGGCCACAGCCGCCAGCGCAGAGCCAATGGCAAAAGTCACGGAAATTGTTTTGTTCACGTTGATCCCCATCAGCTCCGCCGCGCCTTTATCCTCCGATACGGCGAGCATCGCTTTTCCTGTCCTCGTTTTCCGGATAAATAACGTAAGGCAGATCATGATCACCACCGTGATCCCCAAAGTCAGGACTGTATTTCCACTAATACTAAAGCTGCCCAAATTGATCGTTCCCAAGTTTAAGAAATCCGCTACCTTCCGGGCGCTGGAACCGAAAATCAACAGCGATAGGCTTTGCAGAAAGTAGCTTACGCCAATGGCCGTGATCAGCACGGTCAGCGGCGACGCCTGCCTAAGCGGCTTATAAGCGATCTTCTCTACCGCCACCCCCAGAACCGTACAGACGACAATGCTTGTTAAAATCGCCGCAGCGGCAATCAGCAGTGGATTAGCCCCCATGGAGGCCATTAGCCCCTCCATGGTAACCAGAAGCGTAAAACCGCCCACCATGATAATATCTCCGTGTGCAAAGTTCAGCATCTTTGCAATTCCGTAAACCATCGTATATCCCAGTGCGATCAACGCGTAAATGCTGCCCAGGTTGAGCCCGTTGATGAACTGCTGTACGATCATGCGACCACCTCTCCCGACGAATTCATAAATACATTTTACACAAATATATCCTATTATACCACAAAAAATCTAGGAAGACAATACCTTTTTTCCTGCCCCGGCTTTTTTCTGTGTAGGTTTGTCAATGATGTGTTACAAAAAGGCTGAAAAATTATACATCCGTCTGAACACGCTGGCCGGGATAGGCCATCTGTGTTCATTAAAGATTTGACGGTACCGCATGTCTTGTGTTATACGGTTGGTCATGAAGGATAATGTCTCCTTTCGGTATGGATGTATGATCACTGAATGATACCGCCTAAGACGCGATCCTTCATCTTTTTTATTCAACTGTCCAATATGTATTGTACTTCTACAGCTCTGTATATTAAAAAATAATTGCCACATTGACAAATACATAGACTCCTGATACAATGTTAAAATAAATATCTAATTGCGTCAGAAAGAATATCGGGAGCAGAGGAAGTGTATACTTTTTGGCGACAGACAGCAAGATTTGGCAATGCGGAATAATAACTCGATGGCCTACGCATACTGAATTGCATATGGATCATTTCCCTGCCGCCCGGAATTTAGAAAGGTCTGTGCATAAACCGGCGGCGCAGGAAACATTGGCGGGTTCTGCAATGGGCCGCCTGCAAGGAATGATCAGCTTGTATTTTTTGACAAAAGTATAGGAGCAAAAGCAGCGGCGGCCAGGTTAGACTGGAATAAGCCTGAAAACACGTCGGTAGGAATAGGCAGAAAGGACGAACGTGAAATGAGTACAGACATTACCACACAACAACTCAATGAAAAAATTGCTGCGGACCCGCAGGCGTTGATCAAGGAAAGTGAAGCCGCGCTGATGGCGGAAATTGAAAAGACGGCGGACGCCATCATCGCGTCAGCCGCCCAAAAACCGCTTATATTCATTTCCGGGCCTTCCGGCAGCGGGAAAACAACAACGGCTGTGAAGATGCGCCAGGTGTTGCAGGCAAAGGGATACCCAGTCTGCTACATTTCTATGGACCGCTATCTAAAAACCTTTACAGAGGAAGAACGCCGGCTGAAGCTTCGGAAAAAAATCGACCTGGAATCGCCGGAACGGTTAGACATGGATTTCCTGCGTCAGGAATTGCAGGCGTTGGTGGCAGGAGAACGGATCCGGCTGCCGGAATATGATTTCAGCACTAATACAAGAACGCTTACAGATCAATGGATTTGCAGGGACGGCGGATTTATCATTGTAGAAGGCATCCACGCGCTGAACCCGGATATCTTGGATGGGGACGAAGCCAACACCAACCGGATCTATGTCAGCGTCAGGACACGGGTGATTGATTCGGCTGGAAACAAGCTGCACCCGTGCAAGATCCGCCTGCTGCGCCGGATGCTGCGGGATAAGCTGTTCCGCGCGCGGTCTGCGGAGCAAACTGTCGTCATGTTTCCCAGCGTACAGTACGGCGAAAAGCGGTATATATTGCCGTATAAGTATAGGGCAAATTATCATATTGATACATTCCTTTCCTATGAGCCTGCTCTGTATAGGGCGGATCTGCCGGAATTAAAAAGGCTTTCCGCGCAATATGCGGATATTCGGGATGCTGTGGAAGCGCTGGATGAGCTGCTGCCTATGCAAAACGAAGGGATCCCATCAGACGCGCTGATTCGGGAATTTATCGGCGGGAGTTCTCTGCAGTATTAAATTATAGAAATGTACCGCATTTCGATTGTCCGCAGTTTAAATTCAGTATAATTTCCGTGTCTATGCGGCATCCCGGCTGGCGGTGCCGCAATTCTATTACGACGCTTTTGCACAAACATATAATTAATAAGAGATATTCCTGACGGCAAATATTAAAAAATATTGACAGCATGAATTAGGGATTTTACACAGAGGAAAGCGCGCTGGAACTGCTGAAGGATTCTTCCTGTCCGTTTAATAAGGACAGCGGCCTATATCCCGGTGTTCAGCAGGGGAGCGGGCTGAACCTGACCGTCTGCAAGCTGTGGATACTGACGGTTTTGTATCGGACAATTAATCTGTTTGTAAAATAAGAGGGGCGGTGCGGCCGCCTCGTTTTTTTGTATATCGTATGCACCCGGTTTGTGTGTCATGAACTGTATGACAGCTGAAAGAACAATAAAATTATAAAAACAAAAATCCGCTCAAACTTAGTGTTCAAGCGGGTTTCATTTGGTGCCGATGGTCGGGGTCGAACCGACACGGTATCGCTACCACGGGATTTTGAGTCCCGCGCGTCTGCCAATTCCACCACATCGGCATTTCAAAATTGCTTTTTAATCATACCATAAAATCAATATATTGTCAAGAATAAAATTGCTTTTTTCTAAATTTGTTTTGTTATGCTACAATACATATTAGGTTTCTTTACAAAGGCATAATCATAAATCACAACAAAAAACCGAGCCAACCTACACTAAAACGTCGCTTTTTCAAGAAAAAGGCGGCGTTTTTTTCATGGCCCGGTTTTGGAAAGGAGTGGTGCTGACTTTATACTAAAACGAAAGGGGGAATTTTTTTAGCTGGCCGGGCCGGGAGGTCTGGCCTTTTTCATCTCACGAAAAAGGAGGTTAGCCAATGGCAGATGAAAAAGTAAACGTGAGCCCGGAGGAAAGAAAAACCCCGGAAGCTCCAGCCCCGTCCGGGCCGGGCGATCCGCCTGCGCCGGAACATACCGAGGGGCCCGCTGTCCCTGGTGGGGATCAGGCGGCCCCCGCTCATGTGGGGCCCGCCACGCCGGAGCAGTCTGTTATCCCCGGTATGGGTGAGGACGCTCCCGCGCCGTCCGGCAAGGTAATCAACCTCTCGGACATCCAGGCCGCTGATAAGGGCGGCAAGGAGGCTTCTGCTCCCGCCCCGGACAAGAAAGCGCCGGAGGCGGATAAGCCGCCGAAGCGCCGGGGCCGTCCGCCGAAAGAGCAGGCCGGGCCGACTGTGGAGAAAAAGGCGAAAGCGGCGGAGCCCCGCACAGGCCGCCCGTCTAAGGTTGACAAGGCGGCCCGTGAGGGGGCCCCGCCCTCTGTTCGGGACAAAGTGTCCAGAGGTAAGAAAGCTGACAAGGGCAAGGAAACGGGCTCCGGCAGTGCGCCTGCGTCTAAATCCGCTAAGGCGGTAAAGCAGGACAAGGCCGCCCCTGTTAAGGAGGCTGCCGTCCCGCCGCCGGAGATCAATCTGCCGCCCACGCCGGAGGTGCCGCCCCGCCCGGTGGAAGAGGGAAAAATCGTCTATCTGAAAATGTCGGAGCTCCACCCGTTCCACACGTTCCGCGAACACCCCTACAAGGTGCAGGACGATAAGGCGATGGACGATCTGGTGGGGACGATCAAGGAACACGGCATTATGACCCCCGCCACCGTCCGCCCGGAAAAGGACGGCAAGGGCTATGAGATTATCGCGGGCCACCGCCGCCATCATGGCGGTACGCGGGCCGGGCTGGAGGAAATGCCCTGTATCGTCCGCGAGATGACTGACCTTGAAGCTGTCCGGGAAATGCGGAACAGCAATAAACAGCGCGGTGATCCCCTCCCCAGCGAGCTGGCAAAGCTCCTGGATTTGGAGGTAGAGGCCATCAAGCGCCAGGGGGCCCGTCCGAAAAATGAGAAAGAGGCCGAGGCCCTGGGTAAGCTCTCGGTGGTGTCAATGCCAAAGTAAAAATGTAGGAAAACGCCGAAGAAATTTTGCATGTT
>CBCTZG010000082.1:0-12553 GCA_965151315.1 uncultured Clostridia bacterium | reverse complement strand
CAAATCAGAAAATCAGAATCAAGTTGAAGGCTTATGACCATGCAATTCTGGATCAGTCGGCTGAGAAGATCGTGGAAATCGCAAAGAGAACAGGCGCGAAGGTTTCCGGCCCGATCCCGCTCCCGACGGACAAGGAGATCATCACGATCTTAAGAGCGGTGCATAAGTATAAGGATTCCCGCGAGCAGTTTGAGCGGAGAACCCACAAGAGACTGATTGATATCGTCGTTCCTGGCGCTAAGACCATGGAGGCGTTAATCAAAATCGACTTGCCGGCTGGTGTTGACATCAACATCACGCAAAAATAATTCCCTGCGGGGAAATTTTCGCACGGATGTGCGGGCGGGTCAAAAAAGCCCGGGATTCCGGGTGGCAGTAGCTTTCGGGCTATGATGCAGGTCAATGTTCCCATCCGCTTTGTGGGAACCAATAACTGTTGAAAGGAAGGAAAGATATGGAAAAAGCGATTTTAGGTACCAAGGTTGGTATGACCCAGATTTTTAACGAAGACGGGAAAGTTGTTCCCGTAACCGTGATTCTGGCCGGCCCCTGCGTTGTAACGCAGAAGAAAACGGTAGAAAACGACGGCTATGACGCTGTGCAGGTAGGCTTTGGGGATGTTCGGGAAAAGAGTCTGAACAAGCCTCAGAAGGGACATTTCGCAAAGGCTGACGTAGCCTGCAAGAAGTATGTCAGAGAGCTGCGGCTGGACGATTGCTCCGGCTTGAACGTGGGCGACGAGATCAAGGCGGACGTATTTGCCGCCGGCGACAAGATCGACGTAACCGGCATCAGCAAGGGTAAAGGCTTTGCCGGCCCGATGAAGCGCTGGGGGCTGCACAGAGGCCCGATGGCCCACGGCTCTGGTTATCATAGAGGCTCCGGTTCCATGGGCGCCTGCTCCAACCCCGGACGGGTTATGAAGGGCAAGAAGCTCCCGGGACATATGGGCGTAGTTCGGGTAACCGTTCAGAATTTAGAGGTTGTCAAGGTTGACGCCGAAAATAATCTGATCCTGTTGAAAGGCGCTGTGCCTGGCAACAAGGGCGGTTTGGTTACCATCAGAAACAGCGTGAAAGCGTAACCGAGTTTGGGAAAGGAGGAAATGAATATGCCTACAGTAGCTGTATATAACATGGAAGGCGCGAAGATCGGCTCGATGGAAGTGAGCGAAGCGGTGTTCGGCGCTGAAGTGAATAAACCTGTTTTGCACGAAGTTGTGAAGAACTACTTAGCAAACCAGAGACAGGGCACACAGAGTACAAAGACCCGTACGGAAGTCCGGGGCGGCGGTATCAAGCCCTGGAGACAGAAGGGGACAGGCCGGGCAAGACAAGGCAGCATCCGGGCGCCCCAGTGGACAGGCGGCGGCGTCGCATTAGGCCCGAAGCCCCGGGATTACAGATATAGCGTAAATAAGAAAGTAAAGCGGGTAGCGTTGAAATCCGCGCTTTCCGCGAAATATGAAGCGTATGAGATTTTCGTGATCGAGGACATGAAGTTAGACGAGATCAAGACCGCGAAGATCGCCAGCCTGCTAAAGGCCCTGGAGATCGACACCAAGGCGCTGGTCGTCACCGCGGAAAAGGACGAAAATATCTACAAATCCGCGCGGAACATCAAGGGCGTTACACCGACCTACGTCGGCACCCTGAACACATATGAGATCCTGAAGCACGACAAGCTCGTGATTTCCAAGGAAGCGATCCAGAAGATTGAGGAGGTGCTTGCATAATGAAGTTCGCACATGATATTATCAGAAGACCAATCATCTCCGAGCGCAGCATGGAAGTAGAATTTGACAGACAGGGCAACGAAATCAAGAAGTACACCTTTGAGGTCCCGGTTTCCGCCAACAAGGTTGAAATCAAAAAGGCCTGCGAGGAAGTATTCGGTGTAAAGGTTGCGAAGGTCAACACCATGCGGGTAATGGGCAAGGTGAAGAGAATGGGCAGATACGAGGGGAGAAAAGCGTCCTGGAAAAAGGCCGTCATCACCTTGGCTGCCGGCAGCAAGACCATCGAGTTCTTTGAGATGTAAGTCCGGCTGCAAGCTTGATTTGGAAATTTCAGATAAGGAGTGAACGATATAATGGCTATCAGAAAATTTAAGCCGACCTCTCCTGCAAGAAGATTCATGACAGTTTCGGACTTCGCCGAAATTACAAAGACCGCTCCGGAGTGGTCTTTGCTGGAGTCCCTGAAGAAAAATGCAGGCAGAAATTCATATGGTAGAATCACTGTCCGTCACAGAGGCGGCGGAAACAGAAGAAAATATAGAATCATCGATTTTAAGCGGAATAAGGACGGTATGCCCGCGACGGTAATCGGCATCGAGTACGATCCCAACCGGACAGCAAACATCGCCCTGCTGCAGTATGAGGACGGTACCAAGGCGTATATCATCGCCCCGCTGGGCCTGACTGACGGCGACGTTGTTGTCTCCGGCGAAGGCGCGGACATTAAGCCGGGAAACGCCCTGTTCTTAAAGGATATCCCCGTAGGTACCCTGATCCACAACATTGAGCTGTATCCGGGCAAAGGCGGTCAGCTGGTTCGGTCCGCCGGGAACTCTGCCCAGCTTATGGCGAAGGAAGGCGATTACGCCCAGATCCGTCTGCCCTCCGGTGAGGTACGGATGGTTCGGCTGGAGTGCAAGGCAACCATCGGTGTTGTCGGAAACCAGCAGCATGAAAATATTTCTGTGGGTAAGGCGGGCAGAAAGCGCCACATGGGCTGGCGGCCTACCGTCCGCGGTGTCGTTATGAACCCCAACGACCACCCGCACGGTGGCGGTGAAGGTAAATCACCGATTGGCCGGCCGGCGCCTGTTACACCCTGGGGCAAGCCTGCCTTGGGTTACAAGACCAGAAAGAAAAAGAACAAGACTGACAAGTTCATCATAAAGAGAAGAAACGATAAATAATTATCGCTGATTCCGAAAGGAGGAAAACAAGAATGGGCAGATCATTGAAAAAGGGACCTTTCGTGGAAGAACGCTTGATGAGCAGAATTGACGCGATGAACGCCGCAAACGAGAAGAAGGTTGTGAAGACCTGGTCGAGAGCGTCTACAATATTCCCGGAAATGGTTGGACACACAATCGCCGTGCATGACGGAAGAAAGCATGTGCCGGTATTCATCAGCGAGGATATGGTCGGGCACCGGCTGGGCGAATTTGCGCCCACCAGAACCTACAGGGGCCACGCTGGGGCAAAAACTTCGAAATAATAGATCGGATTTGAGGAATCGGAAGGAGGAATCCAGAAATGGAAGCACGTGCAGTTTTAAGATACGCTCGCATTTCTCCGAGAAAGGTGAAGATCGTTCTTGACCTGATCAGAAACAAGCCGGTTGGTGTAGCTATGGGAATCATCAAAAACACACCGAAAGCGGCAAGCGAGTATTTAGAAAAGCTTTTAAATTCCGCCATGGCAAACGCGGAGCATAACCATAACTTAGATGTGAACAACTTATATGTGGCTGAATGCTACGCGACCCAGGGCCCAACCTTAAAGCGGGTTCGTCCCAGAGCGCAGGGCAGAGCGTTCAGGATTTTAAAGCGGACCAGCCATATTACGCTGGTACTCAAAGAGAAAGAATAATCGAAAAGGAGGTATTCCGATGGGACAGAAAGTAAATCCGCATGGTCTGCGGGTCGGCATTATCAAGGATTGGGATTCCAAGTGGATCGCAGATAAGAAAGACTTCGGGGATCAGCTGGTTGAAGATTACAATATTCGTAAATTTGTCAAGAAGGCAAGCTATGACGCGGGTATCGCGAAGATCGTGATCGAAAGAAAGCAGAACAAGATCTATGTAACAATCCACGCCGCGAAGCCTGGCATTATCATCGGCCGCCAGGGCGCTGAGATCGAAAAGCTGAAGGCGAAGCTGGAGAAGATGACCGGCAAGGGCGTAAACATCAATATTATGGAAGTAAAGCAGCCGGACACCAACGCCCAGCTGGTAGCGGAAAATATTGCGGCGCAGCTGGAAAGAAGAATTTCCTTCCGCCGGGCAATGAAGCAGGTAATGGGCCGGGCGATGCGCCTGGGCATCAAAGGGATTAAGACAAGCGTATCCGGCCGTGTGGGCGGTGCGGAAATCGCGAGAACAGAGCAGTACCATGAAGGGACCATCCCGTTGCAGACGCTGCGGGCGGACATTGATTACGGCTTTGCCGAAGCAATGACCACCTATGGGATCCTGGGCATCAAGGTTTGGATCTACAAGGGCGAGGTGCTGCATGATAACCGGAAGGTTGCTGAGCAGCGGACGGAGCGCAGAGACCGTCGGCCGAAGGGAGGCAAATAATCATGTTATTACCGAAGAGAGTGAAATATAGAAAGCAGATGCGTGGCAGGATGAAGGGCAAGGCAACCCGGGGGAACGTGGTTTCCAACGGTGATTTTGGCTTACAGGCCTTAGAGCCCGCGTGGGTCACCTCCAGACAGATTGAGGCTGCCCGTATCGCTATGACCAGATACACCAAAAGAGGCGGCCAGGTTTGGATCAAGATTTTCCCGGATAAGCCTGTTACGCAGAAGCCTGCGGAAACACGAATGGGTTCCGGTAAAGGCAGCCCGGAGTACTGGGTCGCGGTCGTAAAGCCGGGCCGGGTTATGTTTGAGATCGGCGGCGTTAGTGAGGAGGTTGCCCGGGAGGCCCTTCGTCTGGCGATGCATAAGCTGCCCTTAAAGTGCAAATTTGTCAAACGTGAAGCAGAGGATGGTGAATAAGAATGAAAGTAAATGAGCTGAGAGAGCTGTCAACGGCTGAGCTGACTGAAAAGCTGGCTTCCTGCAAGCAGGAGCTGTTCAATCTGCGGTTCCAGCACGCGATCAACCAGCTGGATAACCCCCAGCGGATTGCCGACGTAAAGAAAACCATCGCTCGTGTCAATACCATCATTCGTGAAAGAGAACTGGAAGGTTCCGCAATCTGATCGCCGAGCGAGATTACTTTTTAATAAGCAATGAAATACAATATAGAGATTGTATGAAAGGAGGCACACCGACGTGGCAGAAAGAAACAGCCGGAAGGTGAAGATTGGTAAGGTTATCAGCAACAAAATGGACAAGACCATCGTTGTTGCCATTGAATACAGCGTAAAGCACCCGCTTTACGGCAAGGTCGTAAAACGGACATATAAGCTGAAAGCCCATGACGAGGAAAACATCTGCGCAAAGGGCGATAAGGTGAAGGTTATGGAAACAAGGCCCATCTCCAAGGACAAAAGATGGAGACTGGTTGAAATCGTAGAAAAGGCGCAGTAATGCTACTGTCTGCCGGGAAGGAGGAAAGACATGATTCAACAGCAAACACGTTTGAAGGTCGCGGATAACACCGGCGCAAAGGAAGTTATGTGTATTCGTGTTATGGGCGGCTCTAAAAAGAGATATGCTTCCGTTGGCGATGAGATTATTTGTTCGGTTAAAAAGGCAACACCGGGCGGCGTTGTTAAAAAAGGCGACGTTGTAAAGGCGGTTGTAGTCCGGACAGTAAAGGAAACAAGACGGCCGGACGGTTCCTATATTCGTTTTGATGAAAATGCGGCAGTCATTGTTAAGGACGACAAAAACCCGAGAGGTACCCGTATCTTCGGGCCTGTCGCTAGAGAGCTCAGAGATAAAGAGTATATGAAGATTTTGTCATTGGCTCCCGAAGTTCTGTAAGGAGGTGCTGAGAGAATGAAGAAAATGCATGTTAAGCGCGGCGACATCGTTCAGGTAATCGCCGGTAAGGATAAAGGCAAGGAAGGCAAGATCATCACAGCAATTCCGGAAAAGGGCAAGGTTATTGTAGAAGGCGTAGCTATGATGAAAAAACACCAGAAGGCCAGACGGCAGGGTGAGGAAAGCGGTATTATCCACGCGGAGGCCGCTATTGACGCGTCCAATGTTATGCGGGTATGCTCCAAGTGCGGCAAGCCTGCCCGGACAGGCGTTAAGGTTCTGGAGGACGGCTCCAAGGTAAGATACTGCAAAAAGTGCGAAGAAGTATTTAACGACTGATCGCTGAGAGGAGGTACATTCGAAAATGGCAAGAATGCTTGAAAAATATAAAAATGAAGTAGCGCCTGCTCTTATGACAAAGTTCGGCTACAAAAGCCCTATGCAGATCCCGAAGCTGGAAAAGATCGTGATCAATATCGGTATGAGCGACGCCAAGGACAACCCCAAGGCGATCGAGGCTGCCTGCAACGACTTAGCCCTTATCACCGGCCAGAAGCCGGTTGTGACCAAGGCCCGGAAGTCTGTAGCGAACTTTAAGCTCAGAGAAGGCATGAATATCGGCTGCAAGGTAACACTGCGCTCCGCGAAAATGTACGAGTTCCTGGACAGACTCTTAAACGTGGCACTGCCCCGTGTTAGAGACTTCAGAGGCATCAACCCCAATTCCTTTGACGGCAGAGGAAACTATTCCCTAGGCGTTAAGGAACAGCTGATTTTCCCGGAAATCGACTACGATAAGATTGATAAGATCAGAGGTATGGATATTATTATCGTGACCACTGCGAAGACGGACGAAGAGGCCCGGGAAATGCTGAGCCTGATGGGCGCTCCGTTTACCCGCAGCTAATTGGAGGAGGAAAGCTTATGGCAAAGAAAGCTATGATTTTGAAACAGCAGAGAAAGCCGAGACATTCAACACAGGCCTATACCAGATGCAAAATCTGCGGACGGCCCCACGCATACCTGCGTAAGTTCGGCATCTGCCGGATCTGCTTCAGAGAATTAGCATACAAGGGCCAGATCCCCGGTGTGAAGAAAGCCAGCTGGTAAGAGTAGAGCAGAATTCCTGAAGAATTTGGAAGGAGGTAAATTTAATGCAAATCACTGATCCTATCGCAGATATGCTGACCCGTATCCGGAACGCCAACTCTGCGAAGCACGAAACAGTTGACGTCCCCGCTTCAAACATGAAGAAAGCGATCGCTGAGATCCTGGATGAAGAGGGTTATATTAAGAGCTATCAGATTATTGAAGATGGAAAGCAGGGTGTTATCCGCATTGCGCTGAAATACGGCCCCAACAAGGAAAAGGTTATCAGCGGCTTAAAGCGGGTTTCCAAGCCGGGTCTGCGGATCTATGCCGGCGCTGAGGAGCTTCCTAGAGTTTTAAAGGGCCTGGGCGTTGCGATCATTTCCACCTCGAAGGGTATTATGACTGACAAAAAGGCGAGAAGCCAGAATATCGGCGGCGAAGTTTTAGCATTCATTTGGTAATACGATTTGCCGGAAAACTGAAAACCCTGTGCCCCAGCGGCGCAGAGAAAATTTAAGTTAGGAGGACAAATACATGTCAAGAATTGGCAGAATGCCGATCACCGTGCCTGCGGGTGTGGATGTCAAGATCGGCCAGGATAATGAAGTCACCGTCAAGGGCCCCAACGGAACCCTGACCAGAAAGCTTCATCCCGATATGATTATTAAGGCGGAAGCAGGTACAATTACTGTTTCCCGGCCTACGGAAGAAAAGCAGCATAAGGCGCTGCACGGCCTGACCAGAACGTTGTTGAACAACATGGTAGTTGGCGTAACCACCGGCTTTACCAAGGAGCTGGAGATCAACGGCGTTGGTTACAGAGCGCAGATGCAGGGAAAAACCCTGGTCCTGAGCCTGGGCTATTCTCACCCTGTAGAGTATACAGCGGCTGAGGGCATTACATTAGAAGTTCCTGCCCCCAACAAGATTATCGTCAAGGGCGCTAACAAAGAGGCTGTGGGCGAGACCGCGGCAAAGATCAGAGAATACAGAATGCCGGAGCCGTATAAGGGCAAGGGTATTAAGTATGTTGACGAGGTAATCCGGCGCAAAGAGGGTAAAGCAGGCGCTAAGAAGAAATAAGAAAGGAGAGTTCTTCCATGATAAAAAAGCAAAATAGCAATGTTGCAAGACTGAGACGTCATCAGAGAGTAAGAAAGAACATCTCCGGCACAGCGGAGAAACCTCGCTTGAACGTTTTCAGAAGTTTGAATCATATCTACGCACAGATCATCGACGATACAAAAGGTGTGACCTTGGTCAGTGCCTCCAGTATGGATAAGAGTTTCCAGGGTAAGGGCGGCAACATCGAGGCGGCGAAGACTGTCGGCAAGATGGTTGCGGAACGGGCCTTGGAAAAAGGAATTAAAACTGTGGTATTCGACAGAGGCGGATACATTTATCACGGCAGAGTTGCCGCTCTTGCGGAAGGCGCAAGAGAGGGCGGCTTAGAATTCTAAGAAGGAGGTAGATATTGTGACTGAGAGAATTGACGCATCAACATTGGATTTACAAGAAAAATTAGTTGAAATAAACCGTGTTGCCAAGGTTGTTAAGGGCGGCCGGACATTCCGGTTCAGCGCGCTGATGGTTGTCGGCGACGGCAATGGTCACGTTGGCTGCGGCACAGGAAAAGCGGCTGAAATCCCGGATGCGATCCGAAAGGGTATCGAGGACGCGAAAAAGAACATGATCACGGTTCCCAGAGTCGGCACCACCATCCCCCATGAAGTCATCGGTGAATTCGGCGCAGGCCGGGTTCTGATCAAGCCGGCTTCCCAGGGTACCGGCGTTATCGCAGGCGGCGCAGCCAGAGCTGTGCTGGAGCTTGCGGGTATTCAGGATATCAGAACAAAGTGCCTGCGTTCCAACAATAAAAAGAACGTAGTAAAAGCGACGATTGCCGGTTTAGCTGATTTGAAGCAGGCGGATGAGGTTGCGAAGCTCAGAGGCAAAACCGTTGATGAGATCAAAGGTTAAGGAGGCAGCGCATCATGGCAAAATTGAGTGTTAAGCTGGTCAAGAGCACCATCGGCTGCAAAAAGGATCAGATTGCAACCGTTCAGGCTTTGGGCCTGAGAAAAATCCGGAGTGTTGTGGAGCATAATGATACACCGCAGATCCGGGGCATGATCAAAAAAGTATCTCATTTAGTTGAGGTTGAGGAAAACTAAGGAAATCGACAAGAAGGAGGTGTAGCAAATGAGATTAGACGAACTGCAGCCCGCAGAAGGCTCCGCCAAAAAGGTAAAAAGAGTCGGCCGCGGTATTGGGTCCGGCAACGGTAAAACTTCCGGCAAGGGCCATAAGGGCCAGAAGGCGCGTTCCGGCGGCGGTGTGAGACCGGGCTTTGAAGGCGGTCAGATGCCTCTTTACAGACGTTTGCCGAAAAGAGGTTTTACGAATATATTTGCGAAAGAATACGTTACCATCAATGTAGAGGCTTTGGAACGGTTTGACGACGGTACTGAGGTAACAGCAGAGCTGTTGAAGGAAACTGGCGTAATCAGCAAAATCCTGGACGGCGTAAAGATTTTGGGCCGCGGAGAGCTTACCAAAAAATTGACGGTAAAGGTGGCTAAATTCTCTGCGTCTGCCGCTGAAAAGATTGAAAAGGCAGGCGGAAAGGCAGAGGTGATTTAAAGTGTTTCAGACAATTAAAAATGCATTTAAAATCCCTGATTTAAGACGCAGAATTTTCTTTACACTTTTAATGCTGATTGTTTTTCGCTTTGGCGCGCATATTCCGGTACCCTTTTTAAGCCCGGAGGCTATGCAAACCTTTTTAAGCGGCGGCGGAACAGATTTGTTCTCCCTGTTTGACGTATTTACCGGCGGCGCCTTTTCTAACGCTACCGTAATGGCTATGGGTGTGTCCCCGTACATCAACGCATCCATTATTATCCAGCTTTTGACTGTAGCCATCCCCGCTTTAGAGCGGCTGGCCAAAGAAGGCGTGGAAGGCCGGAAAAAAATTAACCGGATTACAAGGTATGTGGGAATTATCCTGGCGTTTGTCCAGGGCGCAGGGTTATATGTGACTCTGCACAACATGGGTGTTGAGTCCAATACCACAGTGATCATGAACGAGTCCTGGCTGACGTTCTTTGTCATTACCCTGACCTTTACGGCAGGTACGGCGTTTATCATCTGGCTGGGTGAGTTGATTACGGAAAAAGGCTTGGGGAACGGTGTTTCCCTGATCATCTTTGCAGGTATCGTATCCCGGATCCCGTCTGCAATCGTTATGATTTATAATCAATATTTGGCGGCTAACGTATCAGTAAAGAGTGTGCTGATTGTTGCAGGTATTGTTATCGTGGCCATTGCAGCGATCGTATTCGTTGTCCTGTTCAATACAGCAGAGCGGCGGATCCCGGTGCAGTACGCGAAGCGTGTTGTCGGCCGGAAAATGTACGGCGGGCAGAGTACCAATATCCCGATCAAGGTTGTTATGGGCGGCGTTATGCCGATTATCTTTGCTTCCAGCATTATGGCCTTCCCGGCGACTATCGTCCGGCTGGCTTCCGGGAACCAGATGCCGACATCCGGCATTGGATACTATCTTTTGAGCTGCCTGAACACAACAGGCCCTTGGTGGACAACGCTGGTATACGCGATCCTGTATTTCCTGCTGATCCTCTTCTTCACATACTTCTATTCCGCCATCCAGTTCAATCCCATCGAAATGGCGAACAATATGAAGAAGAGCGGCGGCTATATCCCGGGCTATCGGCCCGGTAAGCCGACAAGCGACTTTATTTCCAAGGTCGCGAATCGGCTGAACCTGGCCGGGGCAGTTTTCCTGGGGATCATTGCAGTATTGCCAATCATTGTAGGCGCGATTTTCGGAATCCAGGGCCTGCAGATCGGCGGTACATCCCTGCTGATTATGGAAGGCGTGGCCTTAGAAACTGTCCGGCAGATTGAATCCCAGATGACAATGCGGCATTACAGAGGCTTCTTGGAATAAGAAGAAAGGTGGCAATCGAATGAAACTGATTTTATTAGGACCTCCGGGTGCGGGGAAGGGTACCCAGGCGGAGATTTTATCAAAACGGCTTGGTGTGGAAACCATCTCAACGGGGGTAATGTTGAGGACTGCCATCAGAGAAGGGACGGAGCTGGGCAAAATGGCCAAGGAATATATTGATTCCGGCCGGCTTGTCCCAGACGACGTTGTTGTCGGTATCGTAAAGGAGCGGCTGAGCCAGGATGACTGCAAAAAGGGGTTTATCCTGGATGGCTTCCCGCGAACGACGGCCCAGGCCGAGGCCTTAACCCAGTCCGGTGTGGAGATCGATAAGGTTTTATCCTTGGAGGTTTCTGATGAAACGATTGTGAATCGTTTGTCCGGCCGGCGGGAGTGCAAGGAATGCGGGACGCCCTATCATGTGCTTTATAAGCCTACCCAAAAGGAAGGGATTTGCGATGTATGCGGCGGCGCGCTGATCCAGCGGGCTGATGACAACGAGGAAACTGTAAAAAACAGGATCCAGATTTATCACGATCAGACAGAGCCAATTAAAGAATATTATCAAAAGCAAGGGAAGCTGGTTGTAGCTTACGGCCAGGAGGAGCTTTCGGATACGACGAAGGAAGTAGCCCGGGCGCTTGGGCTGGAATAAGCGGAAGGCTTTAGGAGATGTAATGTATGATAACGGTTAAGTCGAAGGCTGAGATTGAGAAGATGCGGCTTGCGTGCAGGATTACCCGGGACGCGCTTTTAGAAATTGAAAAGCATATCCGGCCAGGGGTGTCCACCCGCCATCTGGACAAAATCGCACATGATTACATTATTTCCCAAGGCGCTGTACCGAACTTTCTGCATTATAATGGGTTTCCGGGAAGTATTTGTGCATCGGTAAACGATCAGGTCGTCCACGGGATTCCCAGCGGGGATGTGATTTTGGCCGAAGGGGACATTATCAGCGTGGATATGGGGGCCTGCATCCAGGGCTTTAACGGTGACGCAGCCCGTACCTTCCCGGTAGGCAAGATTTCACCGGAGGCCCAGCGGCTGATTGACGTAACCAAGCAAAGCTTTTTTGAAGGCATCCGGTATGCCAAGCACGGCGCGAAGCTGGGCGATTTGTCGGCGGCGATTCAGGAATATGTAGAAAAAAACGGATATTCTGTGGTCCGGGATTTGGTGGGACACGGAATTGGCCGGCATCTGCATGAGGATCCCAGCGTACCCAATTTTGGACGGCCGGGCCGGGGCGTACGGCTGGCCAGCGGTATGACTTTGGCTGTAGAGCCCATGGTGAATGCGGGAGATTACGATGTCTGCGTCTTAGACGACGACTGGACAGTAGTGACTGCAGACGGCAGTCTGTCAGCCCACTATGAAAATACGATTCTGATCCGGCCGGGTGAATGCGAAATTTTGACCCTATGAGGTGCGGGATGGAGTTTAGTATGGGAAGCGTTGTCTGCGCCGCGGCGGGCCGGGAGAAGGGCGGTCTTTACCTGGTAATCGGGGTCGAGGGCGAATACCTGCTTCTGGCAGACGGAAAGCGGCGGAAGGTGCAAAGCCCAAAGCGGAAGAAACGAAAGCATGTAGCCCCAACAGGGCTGGCGCCGGAAACGATCTTGGCACAGGGCGGCATGATCACCAACACACAGGCGAGAAAAGCGCTGGCAAAGTATAGATTGCAGTTTGAGGGAGGTTTTTTCTTTGGCGAAGGATGATGTTTTGGAATTGGAGGGCAAGGTTGTGGAAACACTGCCCAACGCAATGTTTAAAGTGGAGCTTGAAAATGGACATCAAATACTGGCGCA
>CBCTZG010000081.1:0-12582 GCA_965151315.1 uncultured Clostridia bacterium | reverse complement strand
GGTACACATTAGAGGAAGAGCTGGCGGTCCAGCGGCAGCGGGAAGAGAAGCCGGAAGAATTCGCCCAATATTTCGCGTATTGTGAAACATGCAAGCAAAGGGCCCGGGAATACACTGGGAAAATGGAGGAAGAAAATGACGGTTGATTATGATTATTACCAGTCTAATTTTGGAGGACGAATGATTCAGGAGCCGGCGGTATTTGCCCAGGTTTCGCGTACAGCAGTCCAGTGGCTGGATCAGATGACGTTTGGAAGGAGCGAAAGCGCACCGGAAACGGCGGCGATACAGGATACAGTGTGTATGCTTTGTGACGCCATTTACCAGCATGCGGAAACCGGACGGATTTCATCGGAAAATGTGGATGGATACAGTGTGCACTATGTCAGCCAACGGCTGGAGGATGAACTGCTGAAGATTGCCAGGCTATATTTGCCGGCAGAATATTTCTATCGGGGCGTATAAGCGAATGGACGGCTTATCCGGCTACTGTTTTGAATACAGCCGGTAAGCTGTTCTTTTTTCGCAAAGGCGGGGAAAAATTATGGCTTGAATTTTGGCCAGAAATGTTATATAATAAAATTAAGGAAGTTAAGTCAGGGGGGGAGAGAATGCAGAACTATAAACAGGATATCCAGACGTACTTAGACGACGATCCGCGTTACCGGGCCTGCCTGTTTAAGCGGGGCTATCTGATTACTGACGCGGCGCTGCCTGACCTGAGGGGGTACCCGTTTTATGGGCAATGGCGCGCCCTGCCGGTTGGGCAGTACCAGTTTTTTAGTACATAACGACCAGAACATTTATGTGCAAAACGGCGGGGATGTCACAGCAGTCATGATCGGGCATGGATACAACCCGTTTACCATGCAGCATGATGAAAACGTCTTGCTGGCCGAATGCCTGGAGGCTCTGCGGATTTCGGAAACAGCGTTTTTTGAGAAAGTCAGTGAGTTTACCGGCATTCATCTCATCTGTATGATTGATCATCTCCAGGGCCAGACGACTATCCTGCAGGACTGCGCTGGGATGCAGTCTTGTTATTTCGGGATCATTCAGGGGCATATATACATTACAGAGTATCCCCAGTTAGTGGGAGATATGCTGGGCTTAGAGCCAGATCCCTTTGTGGAAAAGCTTGTCGCCACCAAATGTTACAATATTGGGAACCGCTACCTGCCAGGAAACCGGTCGCCGTTTCAGGAGTTAAAACGGCTGGGCGGGAACACCTGCTTGCGGTATGCGGATTCCGCCTTTGCGATCCACCGCTTTTATCCTACCAAGCCCCATCCGGACTATGGACCGGAAGAATTCGCGGAGAGAATTGAGCAGATTTACAAAATCATTCATAACGGGATTTCCTTGTGTACGAAAAAGTGGGAACGGCGGGCAATATCCCTAACTGGAGGGACAGACAGCAAAACAACGCTGGCCTGCGCGGCGGGGTTATATGATCAGTTCCACTATTTTAGTTTTGATTCAAAGCCAAGCGAACAGAAGGACGCGGAAGCCGCGGGGAAAATCTGCGGCAAACTGGGCCTGGAACATACCTTGTACAAAATCCCGGAGCAAAATGAAGAAATTGCGGATTTTTTGTTCTGGAAAAAGCTGATCGCGCACAATACAAACTATATCAAGAATTTGAGTGACAGCGAGATTAGAAAATATGTGTATCTGTATCAGCTAAACGCGTACGATATAGAGCTAAAATCTTGGATTTCTGAAGTTGGCAGAGCCTTTATGGAAAGAAGATATAAGCTAACTAAGCTGCCGGAACAGCTGACAGAGCGGCATTTCAGCATATTTCAAACCCGGTATTTTATGCATCCGCTTCTGCTCCGGGAGTCAGATAGAATTTATAAGGCGTTTATGCGGGAAACCGATCTGGAAGCCGGGCTATTCAACTATGCCCACAGTGATCTGTTCTATTGGGAGATCCGGATGGGGGCCTGGGGGACAGCGGTGACTTCGTCCCAGAATTTGTATCACCGGACAACGATGCCGATGAATAACAGAAAGCTGATGGAAATTTTTCTGTCCTTTCCGCATGATATGCGCAAAGCGGACCAAGTCCATACCGCAGTGATGGAATATGCCAATCAGGCGGTTGCAGAGGGGGATATTACTGTACATAACGCATATTTTTTCGGGAAACGGATGTGGCTGGAAACGATATATTATCTATACCGGACATTATTTTACAGGAAACGGAAATAAAGGACCGCAAGCTTTTGCGGAGAAAAGGAACGGATATGTTTGATAACAAAGTGTTGCTGATCACAGGCGGCACCGGATCTTTCGGGAATGCCGTCTTAAACGGTTTTTTAAATACGGATATTGGGGAGATCCGCATATTTTCCAGGGATGAGAAAAAGCAGGACGATATGCGGCACGAATACCAGCTGCGTTTCCCAGAGCTGAGCGGCAAAATCAGATTTTATATTGGCGATGTCCGGGATCTGCAAAGCGTCCAGAATGCGATGCATGGGGTGGATTTTATTTTCCACGCCGCCGCCCTGAAGCAGGTGCCTTCCTGTGAGTTCTTTCCTATGGAAGCGGTAAAAACCAATATAATCGGGACGGATAACGTGCTGACAGCGGCGGTTGAAGCTGGTGTGCAGAAGGTCATTTGTTTGTCTACGGACAAGGCCGCATACCCCGTCAATGCTATGGGAACGGCGAAAGCCATGATGGAAAAGGTGGTCGTTGCAAAATCCAGGACTGCGAAACATACAATGATGTGCTGTACCCGGTATGGTAACGTCATGTGTTCCCGGGGTTCTGTGATCCCGCTGTTTATTGACCAGATCAAGGCCGGGCAGCCGCTGACGGTAACAGACCCAGCCATGACGCGGTTTATCATGAGCCTGGAGGAAGCGGTAGAGCTGGTTATGTTTGCTTTTGAACATGCCCAAAGCGGGGACATTATGGTGCAGAAAGCGCCGGCCTGTACCATCGGCGTATTGGCCCAGGCAGTTTTAGAGATTTTCGGGGCGGAAAACCCGATCAAAACCATCGGTATCCGGCATGGTGAGAAAATGTATGAAACGCTTTTGACCAACGAAGAATGCGCCGGCGCGGAGGATATGGGGAATTTTTATCGGGTGCCCGCGGACAAGCGGGATTTGAACTACGATAAATATTTTAGAACAGGAGATACCCAAAGAAACATCCTGACGGAATTTAACTCCAACAACACGGAGCTTTTAGATGTCGCCCAGGTGAAAGCGCGGCTTTTGCAGCTGGAATATATTCAAAATGAAATTGCCGCCTGGCAGGCGGGATAAGGAACAGCAACGGATCCCAGCCAATAAGTGAAATGGGCGGCCCGGACAAAAGGAGAAGACGATGAACATACTGATTACAGGCGCCCGGGGATTTATTGGGAAAAATCTTTCGGCGGCGCTTGCCAGCATCCGGGACGGCCTAGACAAGACCCGCCGGATCCCGGAAGACATAACCTTATATGAATTTGATACGGACACAGATCCGGCATGCTTAGACGAATACACAAAGCAATGTGATTTTGTATACCATCTGGCCGGTGTGAACAGGCCTGTAGAGGAAGCAGAGTTTATGACGGGGAATTTTGGGTTTACCGCCCAGCTTTTAGAAGGTCTGAAGCGGCATAATAATCCGGCGCCGGTATTGATGACCTCTTCTATCCAGGCGGCATTGGATAATCCCTATGGCCGGTCAAAACAGGCAGGCGAGGAACTGATTTTGGAGTACGGCCGGTCACAGAACGTAAAAACCTTTGTTTATCGGCTGCCCAATGTATTCGGGAAATGGTGCCGGCCCAACTATAACAGCGTGATAGCTACATTTTGCTATAATATCGCCCGGGGATTGGACATCACAGTGCAGGACCCAGGGCGGAAGATGACCCTGGTCTATATTGATGATGTGGTAGACGAGCTGATCCGGTGCCTGAGCGGCGCGAAAACACGGGATGGGCAGTATTGCCGGGTCCCGGTAGAACATCGGATCACCCTGGGCGAAATCGCGGATATGATAGAGGCGTTTGCCCAGAACCGCAAAAACCTGTATATACCGGATATGCCGGACGGAAGCTTCGCGCAAAAGTTGTATAGCACCTTTCTAAGCTATCTGCCGGAAACCGAATTCCGGTGTTGTCCAATTATGCATCAGGACCAGCGGGGATCGTTTACGGAGCTCTTTAAAACAGAGCGGCACGGGCAGGTCAGCGTGAATATTTCCAAGCCGGGGGTGACAAAGGGAAACCACTGGCATCACACGAAAAATGAGAAGTTCGCGGTGGTTGCCGGCCGCGGGGTGATTCGGTTCCGGCGGCTGGGCAGCCAGGAGATCCTGGAGTATTATGTCAGCGGCGACAAAATCGAAATTATCGATATTCCGGTGGGATATACCCACAGCATAGAAAATTTAGGGGAAACGGATATGGTAACGGTCATGTGGTGCAATACATGTTTTGATCCTGACCGTCCGGATACCTATTTTCTGGAGGTATAGCATGGCAGACAAGCTGAAGCTTATGACAATTTTGGGGACCAGACCGGAGATCATCCGGCTTTCCGCCTGTATCCAGGCCTGCGATCAATATTTCGATCACATTCTGGTGCATACCGGGCAGAACTGGGACTATACGTTAAACGAGGTATTTTTTTCGGATTTGGGCCTGCGGGCGCCGGATTATTATCTGGACGTTGCGGGAGCGGATGTAGGGGAAACGATGGGAAATATCATTTCCAGATCGTATCAGTTGATGGCCCGGGAAAAGCCCGACGCTGTGCTGGTTTTAGGGGATACGAATTCCTGCTTGTCTGTTATCGGTGCGAAACGGCTCCATATCCCGGTGTTCCATATGGAGGCGGGGAACCGCTGCTTTGATGAATGCCTGCCGGAGGAAGTTAACCGCAGGATCATAGATGTGACGGCGGATGTCAACCTCTGTTATTCCGAACATGCCCGGCGTTATTTGCATGCCGGCGGTGTGCCGAAAGAACGAACCTATGTGGTGGGGTCGCCCATGGCAGAGGTGCTCAGCAGGAATTTGGAGAATATCCAAAATAGCAAAATATGTGGGGAACTGAAGCTGACGCCGAAAAAATACATATTGCTGTCGGCCCACCGGGAGGAAAATATTGATAACGAACAAAATTTTTTTGCGCTGATGAACGCGGTCAATGCAATGGCGGAAAAATATGATATGCCGATTTTATATTCCTGCCATCCCAGAAGCCAGAAATTTATCGCGGAGCGGAATTTTGTCTTTGACAGACGGGTAATCCCCCATGCGCCGCTGGGCTTTCATGACTACAACAATTTGCAGATGAACGCGTTCTGCGTCGTTTCAGACAGCGGGACGCTGCCGGAGGAAAGCAGTTATTTCCTGTCTGCGGGAACACCGTTTCCGGCAGTGTGCATCCGGACCAGTACGGAACGGCCGGAGGCGTTGGATAAGGGGAATTTTATTTTGGCTGGAATCACGGCGGAGCAGGTGCTCCAGGCAGTGGATACAGCGGTGGCAATGCATAGGAACGGACACTGGGGAAGCCCTGTCCCGGACTATCAGGAGGAAAATGTATCCATCAAGGTGGTAAAGCTGATCCAGAGCTACACGGGAATCATCAACCGAATGGTATGGCGGAAATACTAAAAACTGGATAGGAAATCAAAATTTCTAATTTTTTGCAAATTATGCCACAGAATTTGTGGGATTTCATGAAAAAAAGATACAGCTTGACAGTACGCTGGAAAAGGGATAAAATAATAAATATAATTTGGGAAAGAACCATAGAATTGTTAATTCGGCACACGAAAGGGGGATCCCCCTTTCGTACTGTATGAAATACAGTACGAAAACAATATTAAATACATTTTGTATAAAGACAAGGCTGAGCCTTGTGTTTATAAATATTTTACAAGTTAAGGAGAGAAACGTATGAAAATCAAATCAACGCTTCTGGCGTCGCTGTGCGCTTTAGCAATGGCGATTGGTACAGTTTCTGTTCCGGCATTGGCGGCAGAGACGGGAGAAGCCCAGATCAATGGGAAGGCCTACGACACATTTGCTGAAGCGGCAAAAGCAGTCCAGCCTGGGGAAACCATTGAATTGTTGGCGGATTTGCAGGATATTGGGACCGTGGCAATCCCGCAGAACGCTGTTGTAGACGGTAAAAACTGCACGATCAGCGGCGATTCCGCGCTGTCGTTTGCGGGGGATACCGGCGGCACGGTGCAGAATGTGAACTTCCGGGATATCCATAACGCCAAGAATGAGAAATCGGCTATCTACTGTTCCGGCCTGACGGCAGCCTTGACTGTTCAAAACTGTACATTTGACAATGTGGACTGGGATTGTCTGCAGACAACACCGAAAGCAGATACCGCCAGCGTTACTGTGACCGGGTGTACTTTTAAGAACTCCAGCAGCCAGGGGCAGCGGTTTATCCATATTGAGTCTCAGAACAGCGGCGGGGCTTATGCAGACTTAGCTTTTTCTGCGAATATTACGAACAACAAATTTTACGGTACAGCCCAGAATCTGAGTCAGGAGGCCTTGGAGGTTTATTTCTTCTCCGCGCCGGAAAAGGTGGATCTGTCCAAAAACTATTATCAAGACCCGGCGAAGGTTTACATAACCTCTTCATCGAAGGAGCGCACCAGTCAGGCAAGCAAGATCTATCCTTTATATCGGGATGAGGCCATGGAAGAGCTTTACAGCCCGGCGGCCTGCGTTCTGAAAAATGTCAGCGATATGGCGCCGGCCGCGTATGATACCCTGGCGAGAGCCGTTGACGCAGCAGAAAGCGGCCAGACGGTGGTGCTGCTGCAGGATACGGCGGAGGACGGGATCATTACCATTGATCAGGAGCTCACGCTGCAGCTGAACGGCCATACGATTACCAACAACGTAAAAAAAGAGCGCTTGTTCCATGTGACGGCGCCGGTACAGTTTACCATTGACGGTACGGCTGCCGGCAGCGGTATGGAAATCCCGGCGGGGAATACCGAAAGCTACGGATTTGTAAAAATCATGGCGGAGGCGGACGTAACCCTGCAAGGCGGAAACTATACCGGCAATACGGACAACGGGGCCTTTGTAAAAATTTCTTCCCAGGGAGAGGAGGAACCTGCACCCACGGCGTCGGTCACCTTTGACCAAGTCACGGCCACAACCAATAGGGGCGTATTTAATATGGATACAGCCGATGCATTGAAGCTGGCCGTAACCGGCGGAAGCTTTACGGCTACCGATCCGGTAGAAAAGGGGGACACCTATAATGTATTTGGCATTGACAGCATCAGCCTGGAAAGCCCGCTTATTTTTGAAGATGTAAAAATCAGGACTGCCGGAGGCGCCGGCGTGGAAAACGCCGGCGGCGCGGCCACATATACCAACTGCGATATTGCAGTAACCCATACAAGTGATCCTGGGTTTACGGCCAGCGCTGTGGCCTGCAGCTGGGGCGGGACAGCGACGATCAACGGCGGCTCTTACCAGTCGGCCGGCTATGGGATTTATGTTTACAGCAGCGGCGGCGCCATGACGGTCAAAGACGGTACAATCCAAGGCGGCCTGGCGGCCGCCCGGGCAGATGTGGGATATGAAGACGCTGCTGCTGTGATCAATATTGAAGGCGGCCATATTGACGGCGCATTACAGACGAATGGAAATACAGAGGCAAAAATTGCTGTTTCCGGCGGTACATTTACCCAGGCGGTTCCCGATGAATACTGCGCGGACGGGTATGCGCCGGCGGATAACGGCGATGGTACCTTCGGCGTTGTATCCACGGCCACGCTGACGGCGGCTGGTACGGATTCCGGTAAAAAGCCTGATGGCACAGGGGTTATCCGGTTTATCACGAAGGTAGAAAAATTAGACGGGACGCCTACAAGCTACGGCGCCTGGATCCTGCCGCTGGATCTGTTTGAAAAGGACGGCTTGACAGGCGCGAGGATGGTAGAATACACTGCGCCCATCACCGCGGGCAAAACATACGCGGCAGACTTGACGGGAATCCCGGCGGATGAATTTCCAAGAGAAGTGTATGCGCAGGCATATATGTACTTAAACGGCATTGAAAATCCGATTATCTGCAAGTTCGGAAGCGTCTCTGTGGGCGATAATCCAAAAGAGCTGGCGGAATAAGGAGGAATGGGATATGAAAAAACAGTATGAAAAACCAAAATTCCAGCTGCAGCGTTTCCAGGTGACTGATGTGATCACTGCTTCCGGAGAAGCGGCCAACGCATTGAAACCAGCGGATGTGACCGGCGGCCAGGTGCAGTGGGATACGGCTTGGGACGCTACCACCACAGATTGAGCATGAAAAGCAGGAAGGCCAGGCCTTCCTGCTTTGCTATATGAATCGGCTTACGCCATATTGCCAAGAGCGGTTTTGGCAAGGTGCGGAGTCGCTAAAAATGCGGTACAGCTGAAAGCTGTACCGCATTTTTCAATCTTTTTTAAATTTTGGACGGTAAAGATACATGGGCAGGCCATCCCGATACCGTACGGATACCTCCCCCTGGATTAAGGGCCGGAGATAAGAAAGCATCTCTGCGGAAACATCGTGCCGGCCGCGTAAAAATGCCGGCGGCACGTGTTTTTCCAAATTGGCGATCCCTTCGATGGGTGTGCTGCGGATCGCGATTTGGTATGGGTCGCTGCTGGTACGAACAAAGGCCATCATTTTACCTGTTTCCCCCTGAACAGCCGCCGTTACGCCGGCTGCGCCAATGGCATAGGCCTCGTCGATATCGGTCCTGCTCAAAAGGTGACCGGCGCACCGCTGGGATACATTCAGCTCTACGCTCCGCACCTTGCAGCCCAATACCGCCGCCACATGCCGCTCTAATACCTTGCCGGCGCCGCTGAGCATTTTATGGCCGAAAGCGTCTAAGGGCATGTCATCGTCCTCACAGATAAATTTGCCCGCCGCGTCCTGGATCCCTTCGGAAACCGCCGCGATGACATTGGTCACGCCAGCGTCAAACTGGGCCTGGATATCCGCGATAAAGCCGGACTTGGAAAACGGGGCTTCCGGCAGGTAGATCAGATGAGGAGCGGGGCTTTCCGGATTCCGGGCCAGCGCCGCCGCGCCGGTCAGCCACCCGGCATGCCGGCCCATGATTTCTATAATGGTTACGGATTTCAAAAAGTATACACGGCTGTCATTGGCGATCTCCGAAACCGTAGTGGCTATGTATTTGGCCGCGCTGCCAAACCCGGGGGTATGGTCAGTATTCTCCAGATCGTTGTCAATGGTTTTGGGAATCCCGATAATGGCGACGTCGATCCCCTGTTCCCGGGCATAGGCGGACAGCTTGCATACCGTATCCATGGAATCGTTGCCGCCGATATAGAGGAAATAGCCAATATTATACTGCTTAAATAAGTCAAAAATTTTGTGATAGACGGCTGGATCTGCTTCCGGCGCCGGGAGCTTATTCCGGCAGGAGCCCAGATAGGCTGCCGGGGTCTGCTTTAAAAGCTCGGTATCCAGATCGTCCAGGGGAAGGATATAGTCGTTAAATACGCCCTCAATACCATGTACCGCGCCGTAAACACGGCCCACGGCATCACTTTCCACGCTGGCCCGGATCACCCCGGCAAGGCTTGCGTTGATCGCGGCAGTGGGGCCGCCGGATTGGGCGGTCAGTAAATTTTTGGTTTTCATGATTTGCTCCTTTATAAAATCAATAGTTCATTAGCATTATACCATAATTCTACAAAAAAAGCTACCAAAATCCAAAAAATTAACGGTTGATTACCTGGACGTGGATCCCTTCTAAAATATCCAGCGCTTTTTCGTGCATAGCTTTGTCAAAGCTGTCTGTGCACGCGGCGTCTACGACAATGTCTGCTTCCGGCAGAGCAGCCTTGGCCAGTACAGCGTTGGACAGCACGCAGATGTTGGAAACCAGCCCTACCAATTCTACACGGCCATATTGCTGGGCACGCAGGAAATCCGCCAGCGCCAGGCTTCCAAAGGTGTTCTTTTCAAAAACAGCCTGGGCCGCGGGCAGATAAGCGGCTGTTTTCCCATACAGCGCCCAGCCGTCGGCAGGCTTTTGGCAATGGGGAACAGGCAGCCGGCGTCCTTCCTGGGTATCCAGGTAGTCGAGGCCGTGGGTGTCCAGGGTGAAGAGGATATGGGTCTGCTCTTTTTGGCAGGCCGATATTTTTTTCACGATCCTATCATCCAGCACCGCCGCACCGGCAAATCCCAGGCTCCCGTCTACAAAGTCCTTTTGAAAATCAACAATAATTAAGCATTTTTTCATCGTATACGCCTCCTGATTAACATCATACCGTATTTTTCTGAATTTGTAAAGTTTTATCAAAATAATTCACGCACCCCCCCTCTATATCCGATCATTTTCCCCGGGCGGAAAAGTTTTTTCGGCCCGTTTGGGGTGAATATAAAAAAATCCTTACATATAATAGCGGGAGAACAGAAAATCAGGGATGAAAAAAAGTGCCGATTGGAAGAATTTACAGCTTGCAATTTTCCTACTCTTCGTGTATGATATGAATTGTGGTTGACATAAAACACAAAACAAACTGAAAAAATCAAGATATTATCAAATGGATTTTAGTTCAGTGGGTTGTGGTTATGTAAACCGCAGAGGATATCTATAGGGTACGGATGTGGGGACATATCCGAAAAAAAAGAGGAGGATAAAACATGAAAGGTTTTAACAAAATTGTTGCAGGTATATTGGCAGCAGCAGCGGTAGCCGCGCAAGGTTCCGTGTTTGCGTCAGTACTGCCTGAAGACGTGGCGGGCACCCGTTACGAGGAACCGATTCAAATTCTTTCTGCGTTAAAAATCATGACTGGTGACGAAGACGGCAAATTCCGGCCGGAAGACACCATCAAGCGCTCTGAGGTTGCGAAAATGGCGATCCACGCGCTGGGCTTAGAGGAAGCCGCGAAAGCGGCCGCGGGCGTATCGAAATTCCCCGACGTTCCGACCTGGCACCGGGCAAACGGCTATGTAAACCTGGCGACCTCACAGGGCATCATCATCGGCGACGATGAAGGCAACTTCCGTCCCGACGACCAGATCACCTACGCGGAAGCGATGACGATCCTGGTTCGGGCTACCGGATACGAGCCGGCGGCGGAAGCCAAAGGCGGATTCCCGCAGGGGTATATCGTAGTCGGTGCTGAAAACAATCTGAATAAGAATGTAACCGGATCCAATATGGACCCGATTTCCAGAGGAAATGTAGCATATATGACAAACAACGCGCTGACAGTGAAACTGATGGAGCGCAAAGGCTTTGGAGAAGATGAAACTTACGAAGTAACAGACAAAACGTTGCTGCAGGATAAGCTGGGCGTAACCAAAGACGAGGGCCAGATTGTGGCGATCGAAAAGACCAGCTTGACAGGCAGCTCCAACCTGACAGAGGGGCAGGTGCAGATCGGAGATAAAATCTTTGAAACTGCGTATAACATGAACAACCTGTTCGGACACAATGTAACCTACTACTGGCACGAAAACGACGACGGCGATGATGAGATCATCCTGGCGTTGTCTCAGTCCCAGAAAAACGCTACGGTAACCATTACAGCCGACCAATTTGAACAGGTAACGGAAAAGAACGGCAACAAGGTTCTGGAATACCTGAAGAATGAGGATGACAGCCGCGTATCCAGCGTGACCCTGTCCGCTGATGCGAAGCTGATCTACAACGGCAAAGCGGAAACCATGTCCGACGACCTGATCGACATGACCGATAAGTCCGGTAAGATCGTAGTGCTGGATTCCGACCGTGACGGCAAATACGACATCGTATATGTGATGGAATATGAAAACATGGTCGTTGAGGAAGTAACCGCTACCGGTAAAATTATTGATAAGTACGGCGCGCCTACCCTGAACCTGGGTGAGGATCAGGATATCCGCTACTCCATCAAAAATGGTTTACAGGAAGTAGCCTTAGAAGATCTGAAGGAGTATGACGTACTGTCCATCGCGGCCAGCAAGGACAAAGAGCTTTATGAGATCAACGTATCGAATAGAGTGGTAGAAGGTAAGGTAACGGGCAAAGACGACAAGGGCTTCTATATCGGCGAAGAGCATTACAAAGTGGCTTCTAACTATCAGGAAACCATTGAGCTGGGCGCTGAGGGCCGGTTCTACCTGGATATTGAAAACAAGATCGCGGCAGTGGACACTAACGTCGAGGTCAGCAGAAACTACGCGTACCTGATCAAGGCGCACACCTCCGCTGACACAGAAGAATCTACCTTCAAAATGTTCACCAAATCCGGTGAGGAAATTACCGTAACCGCGAACGACAAGATCCGCTTCAACAAGCAGAGCGGTCAAAAGGCTGAAGAGGTTGTAAAGCAGCTGCAAAGTGCGGGCAATACCACCAAACTGGCCAATCAAATTATTGTGGCGTGCAATATCCAGGCACTGGCCGAAGCCCTCACCCTGGCGCAGAAGGCAGGCGTGGACCCGCAGCTGGTGTTCGAGGCCATCCGCGGCGGCTTGGCAGGCAGCACGGTGATGAACGCCAAGGCTCCGATGATGATCGAGGGCAACGATAAGCCCGGTTTTAAAATCGACC
>CBCTZG010000080.1:0-12622 GCA_965151315.1 uncultured Clostridia bacterium | reverse complement strand
GGTTTTGCATTCTTTGAATTCCTCTTTATTATAACATAGTCTTGGCATTTAATCAACAGGTAATATCAGGGCATTTCCGATATTTTCGATAATATCGCAGGCGGTCATAGACTCTTTCCCATATTTTTCCGCAGCCAGATCCCCGGCCCGTCCATGCAGGTAAACCGCCAGCACTGCGGCATCTGTTTCTTCCATGCCCCTTGCCAGAAAAGCCGCTGCCATACCCGCCAGCACATCTCCGCTGCCGCCGGTAGCCATCCCGCTGTTGCCGGTAATATTATAATACTGCGTCCCGTCCGGCGATGTAACAATCGTGTGTTTACCTTTTAAAACCAGCGTTACGCCTTTATCCTGGGCAAACCGCTCCGCCGCCTCAGGCCTGTTTCGCTCTACATCTTCCACGTCACGGCCAGCCAACCGGGCCATTTCCATGGCATGAGGCGTAAAAACCAGGCTGCACCCACAGGCATCCAGTATTTCCGGATGCCCGGCCACTAAAAACAACGCGTCAGCGTCTAACAGCACCGGAATTTTCGCGCCGCTCAGGATTTTTTCTAACAGTCTGCCCGCCTCCGCATCTCTGCCGATCCCCGGCCCAAACAGGAGCGCGTCGGAATCCCGCATCTTTTCTTCAATCTTTGCATACGCGTCCAGCGACACGTGTCCGTCCCGTTCCGGCAGCGGCAGGGTCATAGCCTCCGTAACCTTGGTTTCCAAAATATCGCAAAGGCCCGCTGGTACGGCCACTGTTACCAACCCGCAGCCACTTTTCAGCGCGGCCCGTGCCGCCATCGCCGGCGCGCCGGACATGCCTATGGAACCGCCCACAATGAGCAGCTTTCCATAATTTCCCTTTTGTGAATTTTCCCGCCGTTTAGGCAGCAGCTTCCGAACAAGCTTTCCGTCGGTTATATTCCTGTGAAAATCCTGCCCACTAATAATATATTCAGGAATCGAGATATCCGCAACCATGATTTTGCCCATATATTCCGCTCCGGGGAATAACAGCATGCCCATTTTATAGGCCGCGAAAGTCACGGTTACGTCCGCCTGAACCGCGCAGCCACAGATCTCGCCTGTATCGGCGTTAACACCGCTGGGAATATCCACCGCCAATACCGTTTCCGCCCAGCGGTTAATACTCTCAATCACATCCGCCGCCAGCCCGGTTATTTCCCCATGGATCCCTGTCCCGAATATGGCGTCTATCACCACATCCTGCCGTTGGATTTCGTATTCGAGAAAATCTGTATCCAAAACCTCGATCATTTTTGCGCCCATTTTGGATAGAATTTCATAATTCACCGACGCGTCTTGGGAAAACGCGGTCCCGCATACCAGATAAACGGTCACTGCCCAGCCCCGGTTCATAAGATGCCGGGCAATAGCAAGCCCATCTCCGCCGTTATTACCCCGGCCACAGAATATGCCTGCCTGCCGCCGGGCCGCCGGCAGCCCTTCGATCGCCTGTACACAGGCGATCGCCGCGTTTTCCATTAAAACAATACTGGGAATCCCGCCGAGCTCCTCGGCTGTCCGGTCAATCTCCCGCATTTGCGCGGCTGTACAAATCTTCATAGGTATCCTCCCTTCCCAACGTGCAGCATTTCGGCCGGCGGGGCCTTGCCACCCCGCCAGCCCGCAGCAAAACGACGCTTTTTAAAAAGACCTGTTTTACACAGGCCTTTTTACATTTATAATCTATAGCGATACGAGCCGCCTTATCCTTAAAAATTATACGTGGACTGCCCTAGGGTTCAGTTTTTTGACTGATTCAATAATTTTTTCATTGGGCTGGAATAAAACCCGTTTTTTTTCGCCTTCCCTGGAAAAATCCACAAAATAGACATTTTCCGCCGTTATATCCCCCGCCAGATTTAAAATGGTAACGCCTTCCTTCCTGCTGTATTGATGCTGGAAGTCCGGGTCGTGAATCCGCGCACAAACCTCAATCTCCTTAAAATTAACAGTAATCACACGTTTACGGCGCCGACGGGCCATGATTTTATCGATATCCAGTTCCGCGTTGGTCAGGATATACTCAAATTCCACATTGCGCATCCGAATCAGGTAAATCGCGCCCCACCACGCGCCTACAGCAAGCAAAAGTCCCAGGCCAAACAAATACTGCGCCACCGGCGTAAACAGGAAAATAAACGACAGCAGCAGCGCCGCGAAGCCCAGGCCCACCGATATCAGATAATCCACGGGCTCGTGTCTTTTTTTCACAATAAATTCAGTAAAAATATCCATTTTATTCTTCTCCTATCCGATTCGCAATTTTCTGATACAGCGCTTGCAGAGCCCGGCCACGATGGCTGATTTTATTTTTTTCCGCCAAATGGGCTTCCCCAAAAGTCTTCCCCAACTCATCGCAGAAAAAAATGGGATCATAGCCAAATCCGCCTTCTCCTACTGGCTCCTCCGTAATATGGCCTTCAACGATGCCCTCAGCCGTGATTTCTTCCCCATCCGGCAAGATCATGGCCACTACAGAAACAAACCTGGCCGCCCGGTTCTCCTGGCCATCCAGTTCAGCCAAAAGCTTTTCCATCCGCTCCTGGTCCGTAGCATCTTCCCCCGCGTATCGGGCGGAATACACCCCTGGCCGTCCGCCTAAGGCATCTACGCAAAGCCCGGAATCATCCGCGATCACTGGTTCGTCACACAAAAGCGCTACCGCCCTGGCTTTTAACAGCGCATTTTCCGCAAACGTTTTGCCTGTCTCCTCGATATCCACATTGATCCCAGCATCTGCCTGGGATATGATCTGAAAATCCAGATCCCCTAAAATTTTCTGGATTTCCGTAATCTTTCCTTTATTTTTTGTCGCTGCAATTACTTTCATGCATACCTTACCCATTTCATCATATTTTTAGGCTACTACTCTTATTCTACTATATTTATATGAGATTTGCAAGATGTTTTCCGAAATTTTCTAAAAGACAAAAATAAAGACCGCTTTCACGGCCTTTATTTTTTGTAATTATTTCAAGAAAACTTCAATTACCGGCACAATCACCTTAGGCTTAACCGGCGGGATATTCATGACCAGAAGATCGTCACCCTTTGTCCGGCCCTCGCTGAAATGTGCGCTTTCCCCTTCGGTAAAAAGGATCTCGCTGCCATCATGCAGGAATTGAGCATAATCTACTTTCCCTGCGAAGCCATGGAGCTCCAAAAACGCATAAGGATATTCCATTAGATGGATATACAGCCGTTTGCCGTCCACGCTCTGCGTAAAGCGGCAGCCCCGGGGCGCCTTCCACTCTGGCTCCGCCATGGTGCAGCCGTAAATCGACCGGCTGTTGTACCGCATCCAGTCCGCATAAACAGCCAGCGCCGCCTCTGCCCGGTAGTCTAAATAGCCCCGGGCCGTCGGCCCCACGTTCATCAGGAAATTCCCGCCCAGGGATACCGTGTTGATCAGCATGTGGATCAGCATCTCCGGCGATTTCCAGGTCATTTCATCCCTATAATAGCCCCAAGAGCCGGATAATGTCTGACACGCCTCCCAGGTCACCAGCTCGCCGGTTTCATTGTGCCGCAGCCACTGCTGGGGCTGGTACTGCTCCGGCGTCCACAGATCCTGCTCAATCTCAGTACGGTTATCAATAATGATATGGGGCTGCAGGCGGCGGGCGGTTTGGATCAGTGCCTCAGCCTCCCAGTCGTCCTTGCCCTTTCCCCGCATCCAATCCTTGTCTGCCGGGTCGGCCCCAGAATAGGAAAAGTCAAACCACAAAATATCAATTTTACCGTAATTGGTCAGCAGCTCTGTGACCTGATTGCGCATATACTCCGCATATTTATGCATATCCCGGTTCCTGTTCTGTTCATAGGCGTCCGAATCATCCCGCCGCGGATGCAGACGGTCAATGGGAAAGTCTGGATGGTGCCAGTCAATCAGCGAATAATAAAAGCCGATATGCAGCCCCTCCGCCCGGAACGCATCCACATACTCCCGGATCAAATCCCGGCCCGCTTTTGTATTGGTGCATTTATAGTCCGTATACTGCGAATCGAACATACAAAAGCCCTCATGATGCTTGGTGGTCATCACCGCGTACTTCATGCCGGCTGCTTTTGCCTGCCTGGCCCATTCTCTCGGGTCGTACAAGTCCGGATCAAAGTACTTGAAGTACAAATCGTAATGTTCCTCCGGCGTCTTTTCCCTGTTTTTTACCCACTCATGCCGGGCGGGCATGGCGTAAAGCCCCCAATGGATAAACATCCCGAACCGGTCATGGGTAAACCAGGCGGTATCTCCCGGCGTTTTGCGGGTGACATAGCTTGACATCGCAATCCCTTCTTTCTTGAAAATTTTTCTTGCTTTTCCTGTAGTTTTACAATATAATATTTATGGATTTTAGGATTTGATTATATCATTTCATACCTGTTTTTGATATGAATTTTTTAATAAAAAATATGGAGTTTTCAGTATGGAAATACAGTATAACCACCCCGCTACAAAGCTGGTGAATCAGCTGAATATCAACATCATTACCGGCGGCTACGCCGCCGCGGACCATTCCTGGATCGGCCGCAGCGTCTGTTCGCCGTATTCAAGGCTGTATTATATTGACGAAGGCAGCGGTTTTCTTCGGTATCACGGCACGGAAATCAGCCTCAGTCCGGGGCATGTATACTTGATTCCAGCCGGCCTGTTATTCCATTACGGGTGCGAAAAACGGGTATGCCAGCTGTACTTCCACATCAATATTTTTACCCCCAATGGGTTCGATTTGCTGCGTCAAGCAAACGAATGCGCATACCTTCCCATTCCGTTAGAAAAAATCCAGAAAATCAAAGCATATTTTGCCGGCTCCGAGCTTTCCGACGCGCTGATGCTAAAACAAGAGATCTACCGTTCTGCGGCCCTGCTAATCCAGAAGCTGGGGCTGGAAAAGCCTGGGGATTTTAGCTATTCGCCGGAGATCCTGGCTTCGGTGGCCTATATCCGCCAGAATTTGTCCATACAGCTGAACGCTGCGGCGCTGGCCCGCCGGCTGTTTATTTCAGAAAGCACCTTTTCCAAACGATTTAAGGCGGAGGTTGGCATGACACCAGGAAAATATATTGACGAGCTGATTTTTTTCCGGGCGGAGTATCTGTTGACCAAAACAAACAAAACCATCCGGGAGATCAGCGAAGAACTGGGATTCTGTGACCAATTTTATTTTTCCCGCCGGTTTACCCGGCGTTACGAGGAAACGCCCCTTTCTTACCGGACACGGATGAAGTCCAACAGCACGATATAAAAAATCCACCCATATGGGTGGATTTTTAGTTAATTTTTCTTCAAAAATGAGGGGACGTTGATGTTGTCCATCCCCGGTTTTAAGGTCCGGGAAAAGATTTTATCATCGTCCTGGGTGCTGGTAAATGTCGGCACCTTACGGTCTGAAAAATCAGCGCCCGCCGCCGTAATCGGTCTTGACCCAAAATCCGGCTTCTGGCTGTTCCGCTTAGCGCCCGCGTTCAATCCAGTGGCAATCAGCGTAACCTTGATTTCATCCTTCATCTGGTCATCCACAGCAGTACCAACAATAATCGTAGCGTCCTGGGAAACCAGCTCACGCACAATCCCCGAAACCTCGCCCATATCGACCAACGAGAATTCCGTACCGCCGGTAATATTTAACAGCACATTTTCCGCGCCGGCGATACTGGTTTCCAGCAACGGGCTCTCGATTGCCGCGCGGACAGCGTCCTGCGCCGCGTTTTCGCCCTTGCCGATTCCAATCCCCATATGGGCAACACCGGAATCCCGCATAATGGTGCTGACATCCGCAAAGTCACAGCTGATAATCCCATTCTGCGCGATAACCTCGATAATCCCTTCTACACCCTGGCGTAAAACTTCATCAGCCAGTTTAAAGGAGTCGTTGATCGTAATTTTTTTATCAGCGGTTTTCAGCAGCAGGTCATTGGGAATGGTTACGATGGAGTCAACATTCTGGCTTAATTCAGCAATACCAGCTTCCGCGTTTTTCATTCTCTGGGGTCCTTCAAAGAAAAACGGCTTCGTTACGACAGCAACCGTCAAGATACCCATGTCTTTGGCAAGCTTTGCAATAACCGGCGCCGCGCCTGTCCCTGTACCGCCGCCCATGCCAGCGGTAATAAACACCATTTCCGTGTCCTTCAGCAATTCCTTAATTGCGTCTTCGGTTTCCTCTGCCGCTTTCTTTCCGATTTCCGGCTTTGCGCCTGCGCCAAGCCCTTGGGTCAGCTTGGTACCAATCTGCAGGATTGTTGGCGCTTTTACACACTTGAGCTGCTGCAGGTCTGTGTTAATAGAAATAAATTCCGCCTTGCTGACGCCGGCTTCAATCATTCTGTCTACCGCATTATTGCCCCCGCCGCCTACGCCTATAACTTTAATTCTCGCACCGTCCACCGGCTGAGAAGATTCCAAATCCAATTCGATGTTGCTCATTCGTATTTCCTCCTCATTATACTTCTGGCTTTTACTATTGTACTATGTTTTTTCAATTTATTCAAGAGGAAAGTGATAATTTATTTCAAAATTTTCACTTTTTTTCACTTATTCATTCTCCCTTTGTATAAATTGGATAAATCAAGGCGTATAAACCGCTCTTCCTGTTGTACTCAGATCAATGGTGCCTCTGGAATTTTCTGTTAATTTGCTGGAATGGATCGCTTCCCGGAACAGGCCCAGCTTTTTCGAAAGCTCTACGTCGCTGCCACACAGCACATCTAGCCTGTCTTCATAATTAAAGGAAATGTTGGACATATTCTCGAAAGAAATCATCTCTACGCCATTTAAAATGCCCAGCTTTCGCATGTCCTGCAGGCACTGCATCATCACTTCAAATTTATCATTTTCCGTAATTTCCAGCCGCTGCCCCGGCTCCAGCTTGGATAACGTCAGCCCCACCAGCTGGGGAATATCCTCTGGTTCTTCCGCGCTTACCTCCAGCACCTTTGCCTTTTCGTTAATGATTACATATTTTTCATTTTCCAAAATATAACCCCCGGGTTCACATTCTGTTACCGCCACCCGGATCGACGGCGGGAACCAAACCCGTTTTACTGTTACGGAATCCACATAGGAAAACTGCAGAATATTTTTTTTGATCCGCCCCGTACTGGTCCGAAACAGGTTCTCCCCCTCTACGGCGCCAATGCTCTGTCTGAGTTCCTCTACAGATATCCGATTGTTTCCCGCAATATCGACATGCCGGATGTTAAACAAAGGGGTAAAAAACAAGACGACAGAAACAGCGATCAAAATCAGCGTCGAGAAAAAGATAAACCGCCGCCGCTTCATAGCCCGGATCCGCTGCCGCTGCCTCTGGGTATGGCGTTTTTGGATATTCCCATTTCCCGCTGTGCTTCGTTTTACCGGCGTTCTCGCGTCCATGGATTTCACTCCTCTCGTCTGATGTCCGCACCGCAGACGGACAGGTATTTTTCAATAGCCTCGTATCCGCGGTCTATATACTTGATATTTTCGATTTCGGTTATCCCGTCTGCGGCCAAACCGGCGATTACCAACGCCGCCCCGCCCCGCAGCTCTTTCGCCACCACGTTGGCGCCGCTAAGCCTGGGAACGCCCTGCACCACCGCCACCCGGCCGTCCACTTTAATATCGGCCCCCATACGGATAAGTTCTTCCACATGCTGATACCGGTTCTCAAAAATATTTTCCACAAACATGGTTGTTCCATCGGCAACAGCCGCCAGCGCCATAAATGGCGACTGGATATCTGTCGGGAACCCGGGATACGGCATGGTTTGCAGCTTGTCAGCATTTTTCAGCCCATTGTGGGGCGCGTTTAAGATCAATCTTGATTTTTCCGAATAAATCCGGCAGCCCATGTCTTTTAAAGCATGGATCATCGCGCTCATATGCGATGGATCCGCGTTCCGCAGGATAATGCTGCCGCCTGTGACGGCCGCCGCGGCCAGGTATGTGGCCGCTACGATCCGGTCCGGCATGATTGTGTGCTCTACGCCGTACAGCTTCTGCACCCCTTCAATCCGGATCACATCGGTTCCCGCGCCGCTGATCTTCGCGCCCATCCGGTTTAAAAACATGGCAAGGTCGACAATTTCCGGTTCTCTGGCCGCGTTATTAACCACTGTAACACCATCGGCCATACAGGCCGCCAGCATAATGTTTTCCGTAGCGCCTACGCTGGGAAAATCCAGCTGGATATTATCCCCGTGCAGATTCGGCGCTTCGCAGTTTATGTACCCGTGGGCTTCCGTAATTTCTACCCCTAATTTTTTTAAGGCCTTCAGGTGCAGGTCAATGGGCCGGTTGCCGATTTCGCAGCCGCCCGGCATAGAAACTACCGCTTTTTTACAGCGGGATATGATCGCCCCCAAAAAAATAATGGATGAGCGCATCTGCCGCATCAGCTCATCCGCAATTTTGCAGTCGGAAATATTGTCTGACTCTACAACCAGGATACGCCCCTGCCGCTTTACCCGGCAGCCTAAATCCTTTAAAACCTCGATGGTGATCTTGACGTCCCGAAGCTCCGGACAGTTATATATTACATTTTTTTCTCCATTGAGTATCGTTGCCGCCAGGATTGGCAGAACGGCGTTTTTCGCACCCTGCACGTCAATCTCGCCTTCCAGCCGGCCGCCGCCCCTGATCACGAATTTACTCATTGATTGGACACCCCCCGCATTCCATATTATTTTTAGTACATAATATGGTTTTGGGATAAAAGTGTTCCTTATATCGTTTTATTATACCAAATCCTGCTGGTAAAATCAATATGTTTTCGCAGAATTCAGAATTTTCCATTGTAGGAGTACAATACATGTAACACCTGTAAGGTTATCACAAATAAGCCTAAAAAAATCGCGCCCGGCTGTCCTGCGAAAATCGCCCGGCGCAGAAGCCCAAAATCTGATATGCGCGTGAAATCTTCCCCGCTGCCATATCCAGTTTGTTCCGGGTCTCCGGGTCTGCAATTTCCTGCAAAACCTGCTTGAACAGCTCCTCCGCCTCGTTTACCTCCGGCACGTCAAACCGCTCAATGAGCGTCTGTGCGGTCTCCGAGGTGGCAAGGTTCCGTAGCTGTATGGTTTCCCTCTCCCACATCTGCTCCGGGGTAAGGCGGGGCGGTTGTGTGCGTGAAAACCAATCCGCGTAAAAATTATCGGCCATTTGTGATGTCCTCCTCTCGTGTTTTCTTTCTTTGGTTCTTTTCTCTACTTCCCTATACTTTACTTTACTATACTCTACTTTAGGGCTTTCCGCTGTCTGAAATCCGGCTGCGGTCGTGTTATGTAACCGAATATCCCCGCAAACCTTTGGAATGGTACGGTATTCTCCCCGGAAATGCTGTGGGCGTGGTTTTTCTTCCGCCTGTTTCAAATCCTCGGAGGCCGTATTTTTCCGATTTATTTTTGCCCATTTTTCGGCTGCTTCTCGGAAAATGCGCGGCACCTCCGTACCATTCCGGTGGTTTTCGGGTTTTCTCTCTACGAGTATCTTCTTAAATCTGCGTTAAGTTCCTGCCCGGTAATTATGGGCGCGTACCATTGACTGAACTGTGAGCAAAATCTCCTCGCGGAGGGATAGCGGCTCCTCGCCGTCATAATTCCAGCACTCAATCATCTTGGAAATAACCCGCTGCACCTCCTGCCTCTCCTCGTCGTCGAGAATATCCATTCGCCGGGCCAGCAAAGTGCTGAAATCCTCGTTGCTCATTCCGTCGATGTCCTGAACCGTGTCGAGAGCTTCCCGGTAGTTCTCTGTCTTGAGGCTGTCGAGGAAGCCCTTGCCGAGCTTATCCAGCGCGGCTCGGAGGATTGCGTGTGCCTGCGCGCGGTTCATTCGCCGCGTGTCGTTCGGCTGCCGGGCGGCTTTATGGATTTCTTCAAGCCGTTCCGGGGATATGCCGAGCTTTGCGGCGGTCTCCTCTAAGTCCCTGCGGCGTTTCTGTTCGTATTCTGCCCGCTCCTGCGGTGTAAGGCTTCTACCCATGCTGCGCACCTCCTCAATCCTGAATGGAGGTGACGCGGCCATCTTTCAGGTAGATGTAGCCCTCGTCATATACCCATTGTTCTCGCACGCCGTAGGCGGTTTCTGTGCGGTTTATCTTCTTTGGCGCGCCCCAAGTCGAGGCGTACACCTCGCTCTCCGTCATGCCTATGGCGGGTTCCAACTTTTCCTCCGGCGCGTCCGGTACGTCCGCCGTATCACTGACCTTTTCGTAGAGCGCCGTGGTGCCGGTGCCGTTCTTTTCGCTTACGAGCTGGCCGTTTTCGTCTATCGTGTAGACGTACCGGGGCTTTCCGTATTCCGTGACAACAAGGTTGCCCGCGTCGTCGAGGTCGAACTCATACTCTTTTACCTCGAGTACGGTTCTATCGGTGTCGTAGCATACGTTGCTGATTTGGCTGCCGTCAATCATCAGCCGCCATACGTCGCTCTCGATGTCCGCCCGCTTCCATTCGCCTTGAAACGGGTCGAGCATATTTCCGAACTTGTCCGGCTCCGGGGCCTCGGTCTCGTCTACCTGCGGGGTCTCTGCCGGTTGCTCTGGTTCACTTTCGGTCTGCTGGTTGCTCGATGGTGCTGGGGGCTGCGGCTTCTCTCCCCCACCAGTGCAACCGGCCAGCGATACCAACATCAAAGCTGTAGCCGCTCCAAGTACGAGTTTTTGCTGTATGCCCTTATTGCCCCTTGTGGGGGCGTACAAGGGCACATTCTCCTCGGTGACAGTTTTGCCCTCCGAGGTGTCCTTTCGGCCCGTAGAGGGCCTTATTTCGGCGTTTAGGAGGGGTTTACCCCCCCCCCCCCCCGAAAATTCGTTCCCGAATTTTCTCGAGGGGGATAAGCGCGTTCTTCATGTCGCTTTCCTCCTGTGATTTTGTTCTACTTGCCTACCTGCTTTAGCAGGAGTTCAATGCCTCTGCGGTACGCCTCGCCTTTCGTTATGCCCTCCTCCTCGCAATATCGGAGGAGCTTGCTCTCGGTCTCCTCGTCCGTGCGAATGCTGTACTTGATTTCTTTGGGCTTCTCTGCTTTCGGCCTACCCATCTTCTTCAAACCGTCTTGCCACCTCCCTCTCAGTTATATTTCCCGTCGAACAGTTCCTCCGATGTGATGTCCCCGTCGCTGTGCGTGTAGACGTTTCGCCGCACCCAGCCGTTTTTCTGGTAGGTAACTACGGTGATACTATCCTTGCAGACGTGGATTTCTACGTCCTCGCCCTCCTCGTTCTCTCCAAAGAACGGGAATTGACTGTCTCCGTAGTCTCTCATAATCCCCAGCAGCCCGTTGTAGTCCGTGGGGTCTAATGTGAATGTAGCTCTTTGCTTTTCCATGTGGCCCTCCTGTCTCTTGCCTTTTCGCTGCCTCTGTGATATAATCGAATATACCATAGAGAGGAGCGGCGGCAAGTACCGCTCCCTCTGTTGGTTCCTACGAGGCTCTGCTTATTTATTAAGCAGGGCCTTTACCTTTTCCTTGGCTTCCTCAAGGTCTTTGCAAGTATTGAGGATTTCAAGGATTTTGCGGGTCTGGTTTTCCTCTGCTTTCTCTACCAGCAGCTCGCCTACATTGCTCATTTCGTCGTCCATGTACCTTTCCTTTCTGGCACTTGCCACCGTACTCGCCGGGGTCTCTCCCGACTGTAATTTAATTATACTTTATGTGTGGCAAAAAGTCAACCAAAACAGGGAAATTTTGTGGAAATATTTTCAATTTTCCCCGGCAAGTCTTTTCATAGCTCGTGCCATTCGTCATACTGCTGCCTCCGCTTTAAGTCTCCGCGTAGGGTCAAACTCTTTGCCATCGGCATAGCCCTGCCGGTATGCGTCGGGTGAAATGTTCTCCTCTGCGCGGGATTTGAAATGCTCGTGACCGAGGTGTTTCGACGCTTCTTTGACCTCTACCGGCATAACCAGTACGAGGCCCCATTCTTGCCGGTTCTCCTCCTCCTGTTTCTTGAACGCCTCCTGAATACCAATGACGAACCCATATCCGTAGCTGTCGCACTCCTGCTTGATGAACTTCGAGTAGTAGGCGGTGTAGTCCGCATACTCTCTCTTGATGTTCTTCACCCCGGCCCTAATACAGTCCACGGCGTACTTGAAAATCTCTACGCAGATTTCTACATCGTCCTCGAGGCCAATAAACCCGACCGTATTGGTCTGTTCCCCATATCGCCGGTTCCTATAGCCCTTGCAGCAGTAGTTTTCTCCAATGGTTGCAGAAAGCGGGATAATCCACGGTTCCCGCCTCTTACTGCAGGTGATGTCCGTCCTGATGTCTTTGACCGCCTGCTTCTCCGCTTCTTTGCAGTCTCTCTCGGTGAGCTTGTGTTCTGCCATGAGCTGCCGGGCCTTGAGCAGGGCTGCCTTTGCCTCTGCTTCTACCGGGCTTTCCGCCAGCGCGAGGAGCTTTCTGATTTTCTCCTTATAATCAATCGCCATTCTAATACCTCCAATTCGGAACGTGGTCGCCGTAACCCGCCTTGATATAAGCGTCAAGAACCTCTATGGCCTCCGGGTCTGTTATGTACCGGGTGCGGTCTGAAATAAGCTCCCGTATCTGCTTAATTGTGAACGTCGGGTAATCCTCGTGAACGATGGAAAGGAAATCGCTGACCGCCTTTGTAGA
>CBCTZG010000079.1:0-12837 GCA_965151315.1 uncultured Clostridia bacterium | reverse complement strand
CGGTTAACCTTTATAGAACCACGCGACTATCGCGTGGTTTTCGGTATACAAAAAATCGGAACGGAGCAAAGCCCGTTCCGAAATGGAGCAAGCAACGAGAATCGAACTCGCAACTACAGCTTGGGAAGCTATTGTTTTACCATTAAACTATGCCTGCAACTTATTTTTATTATACATGATATTCTCCCATTTGTAAATAACTTTTTTAAAAAAAATTTAAAAATTATTGCGGAGAACTAAAGCGCCGCCGGGGCGCTTTAGTTTTTCCGTATACAATCCAGGACAAACGCCTCTAACGCCTGCCATTCTTCGATTTCCCCAGACTTAATGGCCATATCCGCTTCCGGCACCGCGCAGACCCGGCCGATCAGGTACTGTTCCGAGAATTTTTTCGCGCCCGCGGCATATTTACTAACCAAAAACAGCGGAATGCCAGCTTTGGCCGCCACCTCTGCGTAAGCGGCCCCTTCCTGGAGCATCAGCTTGCAGCGGAGCATTTTATCAAAAGCGGAAAACAGCAGGTATAACAGCTTAAAGGCTGGTTCCCTGGCAGTTTTCAAATCCTGCAGCATTCGCATGGCGCCGTCCGCATCGCCGGCCATGATCTTGTCGGTCAGCTCAAAAATTTTGATATGCATCGCTTTGGACACGACTTTATCGATATCGGTTCTGTAGATTTCCCCGCCGCAGTAGTGTACCAGCTTGTCCAGCTCCCTGGAAAGCGCGGAAAGGCCCGGATCGCAGATACTGATCAAGTACTGGGCGTTTTCCTTGGTGATTTTTTTCCCGGCCTTGCCCGTCTCCCGCTCCACCCAGGCTGTCAGTTCATAGTCCTTGACATATTCAAACTCTACGGCCAGCCCGGCCTTTGCCAGGGCTTTATACAGCGCGCTCCGCTTGTCGATCTCCTTCTCATCAAAAATCAGGAGCACATATTCCGGGATATCCCGCAGGCGGTCTGTCCAGAAGGCCTTCATTTCCGCAGACGGTGATTTAAAAATCCCGCTGTCCCGGATTACCACCAGCTTTTTGTCGCTCATCATGGGGAAGCTTTCCAAGGCGTCATTGACCTTATCCTGGGTCAGGGCCTTGCCGTCTAAAAAGATCCGGTTAAAGTCCCCAAAGCCCTCGTCCGGCACAAGCGCCTGCATGCGGTCTAAATAAATATCCTTCAGGTACACTTCTTCCCCAAACAGCAGGTATAGGTTCCCCAGCTTCTTTTCCCGGATCTGCCGTTTTAATACGGTAAAATTACTTTCCTTTGCCATAGCTCTCCCTCTATCCGGCAAACGCCGATATTTTCATATTGCCAGCCTTGTCCGCAGTCACAGTAATGTCGCCTAACACCGCCGTGGAAAGCACCGCGGCGCCTGCCGCCTGATACCGCTGGATGACTTCTTCGTCCGGCAGGCCGTAGGTATTGTCCTCCCCCACGGACACGATTGCCGCCTCCGGCTGCACAGCCTGGATAAATGCCGGTGTGCTGGAGGTTTTCGATCCGTGATGGGGAACCTTTACCAAATCACAGTCTGTAAATTTCCCAGCCAGCTGTTCCTCCACATCTGCCGTCATATCCCCGGTAAACAGCGCTTTAAATTCTCCGTAGGCCACCTCCAGCACCAGGGAAGTATCGTTTGGATCCTCCGCCTGCCGCGCTTTTGCAGATGACGGCCCCAGCACCCGGATCGACAGACCCGACGGGAAACGGATGATCTGCTCCGGCTCCAGATAGTGGATATTGATATCCTTTTCCGCCGCCAGGCGCTGGATTTCCTGGCGGTATTCATTTTCCGGCTCCACATCCGGCATCAGCACATCCCGTACCCGCAGCTCCTCCATGGCCGCTATTACCCCCAGGCAATGATCCCGATGGTAATGGGTGACAACCGCCAAGTCAATGGTATGGTATCCCTTGCGGCTGAGGTACGGTAAAAACACCTTTTCCCCGGCATCATAGGAGGAATATTCCGTCCCGCCGCCGCCATCGATAATAACCGTCTCCCCCATAGGAATATGCAAAACCGCGCCGTCACCCTGTCCTACATTTACAAAAATCAGGCTCAGCTTTCCCCAGGAAGCAATCCAAAAGCAGGCCAGCACCACCGCGAACCCTGCCCCGGCGGAAATTGTGATTACAGCCTTTTTCTCCCCCAGTTCCCGCCAGCGAAGCCAATACAGGACCTTAAGCCCGATGTAAAATACGGCTAAAAACAAGAGGCTTGGCCGGCCGATCCGTACATAAGAGAATGGAATCCTACTGACCAGCACCGGGATTTTCCGCAGGATGAAAAGCATACCCGTCATAAAATAATCCAAGAAAAACCCTTGGGCGAAAGCGGCCTGCAGCAAAAAGAATATAGGCGAAAGCACGATCAGCAGTATGATGCAAGGCATATAAATGAGAATCAGCAGCGGCGAATACGGCGCTACGCCCTCAAAAAAGTACGCGCAAAGAGGCAGCATCCCCACTGAGGTCAGAAGCCACATCCCCAGTGTCCGCCGAAGGAGCTTCCCCGGCACCGGCGCCACAATGCCCGCTGTAAATTCCCAGAAATGATAGATCAAAATAGAACAGGCCACCGATAGGATGAATCCCACGTCAAAGGCATACAGCGGATTCAGCCCCGTAACGGCCAGCACCACAAAGGATAGCAGGTCCGGCAGATGGGAATACCCATACCGCTGTAATACCCACGTCCCTGCGGCGGTCAGCAGGCAGGTCTTGGCGAAAATCGGCGTACTGCTGTTAATCCCTGCGTACAGCACCAAGACCCCAATGAGAATCCAGTCCCGGGTTTTCTTTTTTAATCTGCCGAACACCATGCCCAGGATCCCCATGATCATCAGCATGTGGATATATGGGGAATACAGATACCGCATGGTGCTGGTCCGGTAGGACAGTTTTTCAAAATCCTCGCTGAATTCGTCCTTGTTGCCAGTCAATACCGCTTTTAACAGGCCAGCGTCATCGCCGGAAAAATACTGGCCAATCTGGCTGCCGATTTTGTCGCGGCAGCTGTTCACAAAATAATGGAGGGAATAAAAGCCCAGCTTGTCCCCCATCCGCTGGCACTCCCGGGCATAAAGCTTGTAGTAGATGCCGTGGCTCTTTTCATACCGGGCGCCGTCAAATTCACCGGTATTCCCCGGTTCCCGGAGCCGTTCCAAAAAGCCGCGCACCGTTACATGCTCCCCAAACTGGAGCTGCTCCCGGGAAGTGACCCGGACCGAATCCCCGGCCGTATATTCCTGCCCATTGTATGTAACCCGGACAGTGGTCAGCACATAGCTGTACAGGCCGTCCTCCTTGGCCTCCGGCAGCTCTGTGATCCCGCCCTCCAGAGTGACATAATTTTCTTCCAAAGGGCCCAAACGCCGCAGGCCGCTGTCGCTGGCATACTGATACCCCAGAATCCCGGCGGTAACTGCGGCCACAATTAAGAGCATCGTCCCGGAGGCCCGTCGGGTCACTAAGAACCGGATCAAAACCACAAACGAAAAAGCCGCCGCAAATACTATGGTAAAAACAGCATCAAACCGGGACGCCGCATAGATCCCAACAATGTAGGCCACCGCCGCCTTCACCAGCGCCGAAGTCATGCTCCATCCCCCTTTTCCCCTTTTTCATGATTATATCATAAAAACAGCGGATTCACAAGGAATCCGCTGAAATTCTCTTAAACAACCCGCCGTGCGCCGACATACTTAGAAGACGAGCACATTGTATCTAAGGATACATAGCAAACGCTTTTCCCCGGCCGGGGTGAATGGATCAGCTGGCCGCCGCCGGCATAGATCGCCACATGGGAGATTCCGCCGCCCTTGGAAAAGAATACAAGATCGCCAGGCTGGAGATTTGCCCTGGATACAGCCACGCCGTTGGAGTACTGGCTGCTGGATGAACGGTTAACAGAAATCCCCACTTTCCGGCACACATACTGCACAAGCCCGGAGCAGTCAAACCCGGCCGGGGAGGTACCGCCATATACATAGCGTACGCCCAGATACTTTTTCGCCTCGTTGACGATGGCCTGGCCGCTGACGCTTCCCGACGATTTTGTGGTTTTCGCTGTCTGCGCGGCTGCCGTGCTGACAGCCTTCGGCTGTTGTGTCTTGGTCTGGGCAGTCGCCGTTTGGGTTGCCTGGGCCTGCCGCGCTTTCGCCGCCGCTGCGGCCTCCGCAGCCGCTTTTTCTTCCGCTGCTTGTTTTTCCGCCGCTTCCTGGGCCGCCTTTTCCGCGTCAGTCAAGATAAACTCTGATTTTACATATCCTATAGACTTCTGATCACCAAAGACAACCTTGGTCCATTTGCTTCCCTTTTCCAGTACGCTGCAGGCCGCGCCGTCGGCTAACGTGCCTACCAAAGCCGCCTCGTCATTGGGCATATAGCGGATATCCACCGCCGCGCCCTGAGAAACAATCCGGGCTGTCTGGGCCATGGCGTCCAGCCGGCTGGACCGGGCCGCGTAAATCTCGTCCCGGAGCGCCATGCCGTCTACCGCGATAAATTCCGCCTTTACATATCCCGTCTGATAATCTTCACCATAATAGACCTTGACCCAACCATCGGCCGCTCGCTCTACCACAACGATCTGCTCCCCATCCTCTGCCTGGTCAATGATCTGGGTATCCTCCGCAGAGGCATCGCTCCGGATATTCAGGGTGTTGCCGCCCGTAACTACCCGGCCGGTCTCAAACATATAGTTATCCAGCAAAACCTGCTTTGCCTCGTTATAATCCTCGGTCAAAAGCGATTTTAAAACATACGCTTCCTGATCCTGATACGCGATGGTGTACCAGTCGTCCATCTCATCAATTACTGTGGTCTGCTCTGCACAGGAAAGCGACCCGATGATGGTTCCCCCCGGCGCCGACCACACGCCTGCACCGTCTTTTGAAACGACATACGCGATAAACGGCTTGAACAAAATATCCTCCCGGCTGACCACCGGTGTAAATTCCTGAGTAGATTTCAAGTCCAGATTCCAGTCGAATTCCGCTATATCCTCCGCCGGCGCCTGCACCGGCATTTCCTGTCTTTGTGTATCCGTCAGCTGATTTGCCTGCGCAGGCTGTATATCTTTTACCTGCGTAACAGCCAGCGAACCAACCATGGTGACTGCTAAAAACGCCGCAGCCGTGTGCTTAAAATTCCCCATGGGTGTTCCTCCTAAAAGTATTACTAAATTATTACAAAGTTATTATACACCCTTTCCCTTAGTTTGTCAAATTTTTTTAATAACTTTTTCTTTGTTTCGTAATAATTTTGAAATATTTACACTCTGTTCATAGTTTTTTCGGGAATTTTGGCACATTTTCCGGAACAAACAGGAATAAAATTGTTACAAAAATAAATATCCCCCTCGTATAGCGGGGGATTTCATTGTATCAAGAAAAAGCACAGGCTGCGCCTGTGCTTTTCTATTTGTTCAAGAGATAAACCATCAGATTTAAATACGCGGCAAAAACGCTCCAAAGGAAGTAAGGAAGCTGCAAAAGGCCGGCTATCGGGCGGATCCGGTAAAAGCTGACAACCATCCAGCCGATTAAGAGGATCAGCAAAAGGAGCCAGCAAAAAGCAAACAGCCGCAACTCCAGGCCAAAGAAAAAGACCGTCCACAAAAAGTTAAAGCCAAGCTGGATCCCATACAGGAGCAGCGCCCCGCCTTTTTTAGGGCTTTCCGACCGGCACACCAGGTAGGCGGAGATCCCCATCAGGATATACAGAATATTCCATACAATGGGGAACACAATGGTCGGCGGATTTAGAAATGGCTTTTCCAGCGCCTGGTAATCCATCATGCCCCGTTGGGTGATGACCCCCGCCAGCGCGCCCACGGCAATGGGGATCAGGATGGATATGATCAGTGATTTTGTTTTTTCTTTCATTCGGCAAAGCACTCCCGTGATTATTTCTTACTGGAAGTATATGCAAACCGGCGCCGGTTTATACCGCAAAAAATGCCCTCCGTTTCCGGAGGGCGTGTATGGTTACATGCTTTTGGCGATATTCAGCAATTCCTCGGTATCAATGTCATGGGCGATGAGGCTGTAGAGCAGGCCGTTGTTTTCCCAATCCAGGCTGTGCCCGTCGGAAAGGGCGGCAGGCACGCCGTTGAGGTCGACCGCCTGGAGATCCTCCGCGCCGCTGCCGTAGCCGGTTTCCTCATCGGCAAACCGTTCCTGCAGGAAAATTTCCTCTCCCTGTTCATTGGTGAAATAAAGGGTAATGTATTTGCTGTCCTTGACCTCTCCATCCTCGCCGGGATAGAACTCCGCCCGGTCGAAGCCGTAGCCCTCGGGCAGGTAGGCGGGGATGTTCACTGTAAAGCACAGGTAGCTGTTGAGCTTTTCTATGTCCTTTTCCACCACCACGTTGGCAGGATCATCGTCCCCTTTGAAAATTACCGACGGATCCAGATTCTGGAGGGCCTCCTTAATTTCCGCCGGGCTGGGCGCGCCGCCTGTTTTTTCATATTCAATATGGCCCAGGTTGATGCTGTCCACAGCCTTGCCAAACAGGCCGCTGGCAAAGGCGGTGCCGATGAGGGTCACGGCGCACAGGCTGGCTGCCGCCGCCACAGTGATTACTTTTTTCGTAGGCTTTTTCTTGTTGAACATGCGTTTTTTCATCCTTTCCAGTTCCAACTCGTCCAGGGGCTGGTCGTCGTAGGCCGCCAGGTCGATGTCGGCGTTGTTCAATAAATCGTAAATATTGTCTTTCATAGCCAGATCCGTCCTTTCCGCAATTTTACTTTCCCCCGGGAAAGCCTGTTGTATAGGGCCGACGTCCGGATACCGTACCGGGCGGCTACCGCGCTGGGTTTTTCCTGCCGCGCGTACACCGAGATAAACATGTCCCGGTCTGCCGGCGGCAAAACGGATAAAAGCTCCTGGAAATCCCGTTCCAGCTCCTGCCTTAGGGCCGTGTCCTCCGCGCTTTCCGAAAGGGCGGTGTCCTCTTTGAGCTCTTCTGGACACAGGCGGGCTTTGCGCAGATAATCAATGCTTTTATATTTGGCAATAGCGGCGATCCAGTTTTTAAAGGAATTCTTTTTGGGATCGAACCGGCCGATGTTCTCCCATACCGCCAGGAACACGTCGTCCATGCATTCCTCGCAGCCCTCCTGCAAATGCCGCCGGATAACGCTCCTGACTAAGCCGCCGTAGGCTTGCATGGCGTAGCAGAGCGCGTCCTGGTTCCGCTTTTTGAGCAGGGAGATAAAGTTGTCGTCGTTGATTTGCAAATGCGCCACCTCCTGTCCTCTGAAAAGGCCTTTCACCTACTAATACGATTATACCCGCGGATTTCTATCCTGTAAATAAAAAAATTTATTTTAGGCAAAAAAAAGCGGGAGTGGCTGCTGCTCCCGCTGGGTTAGTAGTAGTCCGCCTTTTTTTCAAATAGCTTCCGCAGGCCCTCGCTGGCCAGGTTATCCAGAAATTGGCGAATATACTGATTGCCGCCGTATAGGCAGGCCTCTAACCCCTGTTCCAATTCAGCTTCCTGAAAGCAGGAATCCGCGTCGAACGGCCTGCCCTCGGCCTCAGCCCTCTCTTTTTCTTTCCGGTACATGGATCGGAACGCGATAACGGCGTAATGTGTGCTCAGGGCTTCGAATCCCAGCCGGTAAAAGAAGCTGATGATTTCGTTATATTCTTTGAAAACCACGTCGGGATCGCAGATCTGCTCTAAAAGCGAAGCCGGCGCCAGGGCCGATAATACCCTGATTTCTTGTTCAAGATCTTTTCTTATGTTCATTTTTTACACCTCCATATAATAGTATAACATAAGTATAACATAAAATAATGTAATACACAATAAAAATTAAATGTATTACATTATTTAAAGTTTTTATTTTTGAATATATAATAATTTAGTAACAACTAAGTGGGAGTGTTATTTTATGCCACCAAAAGAGAAAAAGCCCATAAATATTGAAATTGGGAAGAATATACAGAAATATAGAGAGCTTGCTGGATATACTAGAGAAAGATTTGCAGAGTTGATTGGAATTACACCACAGTTTCTTGCGGCCGTAGAAGCCGGAATCAGCGGTGTGTCATGCACTACTCTAAAACAGATCTGTGAAGTCTTGGGTATATCCAGCGATAAATTGTTATGGAGCCATGAAAACAAGATCGAACTGGATGAACGACTAATGCATCTTGATCCTGAATATCATAAGGTTATTCATCAGATTTTAACAAATCAATTGGAAGTAATTGCTTTGACAAGGAAATTTGAAAAAGAAAAGAAACCAGAAAAATAACGGGAGCGCAGGGCGCTCCCGTTTTCAATGGATTACAAGCAAATCATTGCAGATTCAGCCGCCGGGACAAAAAGTACCGGGCCAGGAAATGCCAGCCCACGCTGGTAACCGCCAGATAGCCGGTCAGCATGAGCATCAGGGCTTCCGGTGTCTCCGGGAACAGGCCCAGCCAGGACAAAACGCTGACCCCCTGCATCATCACGATCTGCTCCGCAAAGTTGATGGCAAAATAGATGCAGATGGAAACCACGCCCCGGTGCTTTTGCAGGGAATAACCCATGGACATGGCGGCGTAAACGGTTAAAAACCAGTTGACAGTCCCAGCCAGCAGCAGGAGCAGTACCTCCGCCAGCAGCCAGAATACCCGTGCGGTGGCTGCGTTGAAGCCTAAACGGATCACCTCGCCCAGCTCCTGAAAAAAGCTTAGGCCGCCGGCGCCTGCGCCGACTACCATGGAAGAGAGCAGGATCGCCGCCCCGCCCAAAACCAGCCACAGGGTAGAAGCAATCACCTTGGCCCATAAATTCGCCCCGGCCGTCACCGGCAGGGTGTGCATAAAATAGCCCTCGTCCCCTAAAAGATTGCTCCGGAACCGGACAATAGCATAAAAGAAAATGACCGTGACTGCCGCGATATTCATAAATACATATCCCATGGTAATCAGTATGGTAAAGATGGCAATGAGCATATTCCCGGCGTCTGCCATAAAGCCGCCCTGCAGCGTCCCAAACTGGATACCTTCCCCGGACGGGCCGGGATTCAGCCAGAGCATTACCACAAACAGGACGGAGAACGCCAGCAAAAGGCCGAATATGGGCAGCATCAGCCGCCGGGTCGCCCGCATTTCATGCTTTAATAATTTTCCGAACATCTAAATACCTCCCTAAACAGCGCGTCCACGCTTTTGCCTTCCCGCGCCCGGATATTGTCCACACTGTCTGCCAAAACCACCTGGCCGTTGGAAATAAAGACCACATCGTCTAAGATTTTTTCCACATCGGTGATCAAATGCGTGGAGATCAGCACCGTGGCGTCTTCGGAATAGTTGTTGAGGATGCTGCTGATGATATAGTCCCGGGTGGCCGGGTCTACGCCGCCGATGGGTTCGTCCAGCAGATACAGCCGGGCTTTCCGGCTCATAACCAGGATCAGCTGTACCTTTTCCCGAGTGCCCTTGGACAGGGTTTTCAGCCGGGCGGCAGGGTCAATATGCAGGTTGACAATCATCTCATACGCTGTATCCGGCCGGAAGTCCGCGTAAAAATCGCTGAACATTAAAATCAGCTCCTGGATGGTCATCCAGTCTGCCAGATAATTCCGGTCCGGCAGATAAGAGACGATCTTCTTGGTCTCTACCCCGGGCCGTTTCCCGTCGATTAAAATTTCTCCCGCTGTGGGCGCGAGCAGCTGGCAGGCGGTTTTAATCAGCGTGGTTTTCCCGCTGCCATTGGGGCCCAAAAGCCCCACGATCCGGCCGGGCCGGATATGCATGTTTACACTGTTAAGGGCCGTTTTCGCGCCGTAGCGCTTGACTAGCCCCCTGCATTCTAAAATATACTCACCCATGGTTTTCCCCCTCTTGATAGTTTGCAATCAGCGCTGTTACCTGTTCCCTGGAAAAGCCGATCTGCTCCATACTCCGGAGGAATTCGGCGATCTTTTCCCGGGCTAATTCCGTTTTCATTTCCTGAATCAACTCCTCTTTTTCCGTGATATACCGCCCGCTGGTCCGCTGGGCAAAAACAAGCCCCATCCGCTCCAGCTCTGTCAAAGCCTTCTGCATGGTGTTTGGATTGACGCCGGCCTGGGCCGCCATGTCCCGGACAGAGGGCAGCCTGCAGCCCGGCGCCAAAACACCGGATACAATAAACAGCTGGATCTGCTCTATGATCTGGGCGTAAATGGGCCGGTCGTCTGTAAAATGCCATAGGATTTCCAAAACAGCCCCTCCTTTCTGTACTACTGTACTAATCGACTAATACAATAATACTACAGGATCAACGCTTTGTCAAGACTTTTTTCAAAATTCTGGACAAAAAATATTTTCTATGGTATAATAGCCTTACCGAAAAGCCGTATAAAATCTGAAAAAATGGAAAAAATCGGGTTATGCGGCTTTGCCGAATTTCTAAAGAAAGAAGGACTCTGCTATGGAAAAATACGAATGCCCCTGCGGCTATGTTTACGATCCGGCGGTCGGCGATCCGGATAATGGGATCGCCCCTGGAACGGCTTGGGAGGACTTGCCGGAGGATTGGGTCTGCCCAGTCTGCGGCTTGGACAAGAGCGCGTTTACTGCGGTTTGACGAAGAAGGCAGTCAACGAAAAAAACAATCAGAAACGGCGCGGCCAGAATGGCCGGCGCCGTTTCCTGCTGTTATAGGATATTTGCTCACAGCGGCAGCGTGATTTCAGCTGTAAACCCATCCGCGTTATAGGCTGTAAAGGTACCGCCGTGGACGGCAATGATCCGGCAGGCCAGCGGCAGTCCTACCCCATGGGTAGTTTTGGGAAGCGTGTCGATGTGGGAAAGCACCGCTTCGGGGACGCCGGCGCCGTCATCGGATATCATGATATGGGCCTGGTTTTCGCGTACATCCGCCGTAACGCGGATATGGCAGCCCTTTGGATTATGTACCACCGCATTATTCAGCAGGTTGAATACCGCCCGCTCCAAAAGCGCCGCGTCCCCCAAGACCACAGCCTGCTCAGCCTGCAGCTCCAGGCTGATGGTAAACTGCTCCGGCAGGCCGTTATTCACCAGCTCCGCGGCTGCCCGGCGCAGGAGTGGGCATAGCCTGACTGGCTGTTTTTTTGCTGGCTGCATATCGTATTCTATAGAGGAAATCAGATTCAGATCCGCAATCAGCCGGCTGATTTTGATGCTGTTGGAAAGGATTGTTTCCGCTTTTTTCCTGCTTTCCGGAGATTGCCCGCCGTTCTGGGCCAAGGCCTGGGCATAGCCGGTAATCACAGACAGCGGTGTCCGGATATCGTGGGAGATCCCTGCGATCCAGTTTGCCCGGGCGTTGTCCCGGACTGCCAGAGCCGCGTTCTTCCGGGCAATGACCTGGGCGGTCTGATTCAGCGTCCGGCACACTGACTTAAAAATCCCTTTTTCCTTCAGCCTTACGTTTTTTTCCTTGGATAGATCCTGGATACCGCCCATCAACGCTTTTAAACGGCGGTACAGCTGGAAACCGGTAACGCAGGCAAACAGAACCGCCAGGCAGAGATTAAAGAGCAGGACGGCCAGGATCCGCTGGGGCAGCGTGTCAAACCAGGTCATGGAATATTCCATTGCATATTTGCCGACGGTGTTTTTTGGCAGTCCCAGAACCAGAAGTCCATAATCGGCAGTCTGTACATAAACGGGGTAATCGTTCAAAAACCATCTGGTCATCCGGGCAATATCGGTTAGGGTATAATGTTCGGGAATATCCGCCGGCTTGTTTTGACTCCAGATCACATTCCCGTCTTCATTTATGGCGATGCACCAGGCCTGCGGAGGCAGGATACTTTGATCGGACAGAGCAAGGCCGTCGGGCGTCCGCGCCATATGCTGGCTGACCGCGGATAAAACCCGCCGGGGATGTACACTGCCATTATACGCCACATCGCTGCCCACAAGCGCAAAGCCAAGAAAATTCACGGCCAAAAGCAGGGTGGCGATCCCGGCGGCGGACAGCACAAACACGCTGAAAATTTTGAGAATCGTTTTATCCATTGCAAGCACCTCTTAAGATATGACCAGCTTATATCCCAGCCCCTTGGCCGTAATGATATGCGTAGGCTTGGAGGGGGTTTCCTCCAATTTTTCCCGCAGGTGGCGGATATGCACCATCAGATTGTTCTCGTGACCATAATAGTCCTCGCCCCAGGCCGCCATGCAAAGCGCGTCATTGGTGACAATCCGATTTTTGTGCTCCCACAGCTTTTTAAGCAAGATCAGCTCCTTCGCGGTCAGCGGCGTTTCCCGGTCCCCTTTTACTACAGCGGCTTTTTCAAAATCCACCCAGCCGTCACCCAGGGAAAAGCCCGGCTCCCGCCGGTCAGTGCCATAGGCCAGGCGCAGCAGGGATTTGATCCGGAGCACCAGCTCCTGGGGCAGGAAGGGCTTAGTAATATAGTCGTTGGCGCCTAGATCCAGCCCCCGGAGTTTGTCTGCATCCGTATCCCGGGCCGTAAGGAAGATCGCCGGCGCCAGGGAGAACTGCCGAAGCTCCCGGAGCAGCATAAAGCCGTTGCCGTCAGGGAGATTGATGTCTAACAGAAACAGCGCGATGGGCTGTGACCGCGCGGTTTCTATCGCCCGCCTGCAGTCCGGCGCTGTGTGGAGATTATAAAAGCCTGCGGTGAACAAAATCTCTTCCAGCATTTTCAGCAGGGCTGGCTCGTCGTCTACGATCAATATTTTTTTATTCATCAGTTCTTTCATTGTAATCACCAATGTCATTGTAGCATAAAAACTGCTTATTTTAAAGAGCCGGAAAAAATTTAAGGTTAAATTCAGGTTGGGGAAAGCTTAAAAACAGGTCCCCATGGTATGATACCGACATAAAAA
>CBCTZG010000078.1:0-13313 GCA_965151315.1 uncultured Clostridia bacterium | reverse complement strand
TTTCCACCTCCTCCTCAATTTTAGCATAAAACAAAGGTAAACAACATGGTGGTTTCCCATGTGTCTACCTTTATCTTACAACTTCACTATGCGGGGGGATATTTATTGATGTAACAAACACATGCTGGCGCCGTGAATTCTCGTGGTGCAGTCTGCACTTAGAGCTTTGCTGTATCTGCGCTTTTTTTGGCAATCGCGATTTCCGCCGGGGAAACCGGCTCGTCAAAATCGCGGAATGGGTTAGCTTGGATATCGCCGCCGCAAAGGGTCTTATACCAGGTCAGGCCTAAAATGTAGCGGCCGACGCCCAGCTTTGCATGGAAGGTATCCCGATGGACGGCGGTCAGGCCGTTATGCAGGGCTTCCGAGAAGGCTTTGCCGGCAGGGATAATCCGCAGGCCGCCTAAGTCCAAGGAAGCCTTTCGGTATGCCGTCTCGATATCCTGATACATATCCTCCCAGTGGGTATATCCCAGCTCTTCCGTCAACCGCTGGCTGCCGGCTTCATAGGCCCAGGTTTCCTGCAGGACCTGCTCCGCCCCGGGGCAGAACCGCCGGACGTATGCGGAAAGCTCATCCAGATACGGCTGAAAGGTGGCGTAATCCACACTTTGATTGCTAACCTGCTGGAGGGTGACAATATCCCAGTCTCGGCTTTCCAGGGCCTCTCGGACAGACACGCTGATCCCGCAGGCAAACCCATTGAGCTCCATGCCGTAAGCTCGGGCGTCTGTACGGATATTTTCCGCATGCCGCTCTAAAGAGCAGCCGCCAATATATAAGTTCATGCAAAGCACATCCTGGCCGCCGGCCCGGGCAATCTGGTGGAGATACCGTTGGGCGTCCTGGGAGAAACTGTTGCCGATTGATAAGATATTCATTCTGCCACTTCCTTATTTTTTATGGAATATATAGATTTTGCTGGAGAAATCCTCTGTGTCCTTCAGATTCAAGCCCAGGTGCATCAGCCGGTCGCCGCCGAATTCCGTGCCATCCTCCTCTAAAACATACACCCCGTCTGGATCTAAACCCTCCAGCCGGATTTGGTCTACTACAGTATTCGGTTTGGCCAGGATCGTATAGTAGCAGAAGATCACGGTGTTTTTATCTTCAGAGACGAACTCCAGGGCCATATGGTTGCAGATAAAGGGTGAACGGAGCCGGTACAGATCGCCGTTATGGATCACATCCCGGATCGTTTTATAAGTCTGGATTTGTTCTGCCACCTGCGCGCGTTCCTCCGGCGTCAGCAGCCCCAGATCCAGTTCATAGCCAAACTGGCCGGTCATGGCCACATTTCCTCGGGTAGAGAGGGGTGTTACCCGGTGTACCTGATGGTTGGGCACAGCGGATACATGGGCGCCCATGGCGCCGGCCGGGTACACCAGGCTGGTGCCGTACTGAATAAACAGCCGCTCAATGGCGTCAGAATCGTCGCTGGTCCAGATCTGGGGCGTGTAGTACAGCATGCCTGGGTCAAACCGTCCGCCGCCGCCGCTGCAGCCCTCAAACAGTACATCCGGGAACTGGGCGGTCAGTGTTTCCATAACCCGATACAGCCCCAGCATATACCGATGGGCAGTCTCCCGCTGCCGGTTGTCAGGCAGCAGAGCGGAACCGATCTCTGACATATTCCGGTTCATATCCCACTTCACATAGTCAATCGACGCTTGGGAAAGGATATCGGAAAGGGAGTGAATAATATAATCGCATACATCCTGGCGGGATAGGTCCAAAATCAGCTGGTGCCGGCCCAGGCTCATGGGGCGGCCTTCCACATGCAGGCACCAGTCGGGATGGGCCCGGAACAGGTCGCTGTCCGGGGAAACCATTTCCGGCTCAAACCACAGGCCAAACCGCATCCCCAAAGCGTGGATCTTTTCCGCAAGGCCGGCGATCCCGTTGGGAAGCTTGTTTTTGTCAGGCACCCAGTCCCCCAGGGAACAGGTATCCGCGTTCCGCTTGCCGAACCAGCCGTCGTCCAATACCATCAGGTCTACGCCTACAGACTGAGCGGTCTTGGCGATCTCCACAATTTTATCCTCGTTAAAGTTAAAATAGGTGGCCTCCCAGTTGTTTAACAGTACCGGCCGGCCGGCGTCGCGGAATTTTCCACGGCACAGGCGCTTTCGGTACAGCCGGTGATATAGCCGGGACATATTCCCAAAGCCTTGGTCGGAATAGACCATAACCACTTCCGGCGCCTGGAAATCCTCGCCGGCTTCCAGCCGCCAGTTAAAATCAAATGGATTTAACCCCATCATCACGCGGGTAATATCCGACTGGTCTACATATGCTTCGGCAATAAAATTACCGCTGTACACAAAGCTGAAGCCGTATACATCCCCGTGGTTCTCCCCAGCGCCGGCGGCGGACAGAGCGATAAAGGGATTATGGACGTGGGAGCTGGCGCCCCGTTTGCTGTCGATCCCCTGGAAGCCGTTGGTCACCCGCTGGGTATGGATGTGCCGTTCCCGGGCCCAGGAGCCGTCTAAATGGGTGAGATCGTAGTCCTTGCCGTAGAAGTCCAAGCATGCGCTCAAAATGGACTGGATATTGATCACGCCGCTGCCGGTATTCTGTACATATACGCTGCGGGTGATGGCGTCATAATCTGTAAATACCGAATACTGCAGGGTGATCACCAGGCCGGTCGCCGGATCTTTAAAATCCAGCTCCAACGTATCCGCTTCGCTGTCGGATTCCGTGTAGGTAGCAGGGAGGCCTTTTAACGGCTTCTTGCCGGCATAAATACGGAAGCCTATGTATTCTACGGCTGTAATGGTACTGCCATTTTCATACTGCGCGTGAAAGGTGGGGGTACGCATGTCCGGATGGCCGTAGAAAGCATATTCTAAGGGCAGCGCCTCCAGGCAGCCGGTATCCAGACCGGTGCTGCCGTCTAAGCGCTGATAGGCGGCCTGTTCCGGCGCAAAGGAAGCCCGCGTTGTAAAATCAATGGCGGAGTGTAAATCGCCTACGGATTTCAGTGGCTTTCCATAATGCAAGTGGACGGGATATCTGCCATGATGGATCATAAAAATATAGCTTGTGTTGTTTGTTTGCAAATGAAACGTATTGGCTTTCTCATTAACTAGAATGGGCATAGTCATTTCCTCCAAATCATATTTTTCAATAGCTTTATTGTACCACAATTTAGTTTAAAGTCAATATTTTCTTGCGGTTTTCCATTGCTTTCAACGGCTCTCTGTGCTATAATTTGAAAAAACAGAGAGGAGCGGGAAGGAATGAAAATTTACCATTCGATATTAGAATTGATCGGACATACGCCCTTATTAGAGCTGCGGAATTATACCCATACGCGAAAGCTGGGCGCGATAATTTTGGGGAAATTAGAATATTTTAATCCGGCGGGCAGCGCCAAAGACCGGGTGGCGGCGGCGATGATCCAGGACGCGGAGACACAGGGACGCCTAAAACCGGGGGCGACCATTATTGAGCCCACCAGCGGGAACACAGGAATCGGCCTGGCCGCGGTCGCCGCGGCCAAGGGCTACAAGGTGATTCTGACCATGCCGGACACGATGAGCATAGAGCGGCGGCAGCTTCTGCGGGCCTATGGCGCTCAGATCGTCTTGACTCCGGGCGCGAAGGGGATGGCCGGCGCCGTGGAAAAAGCAGAAGCGCTGCACAAGGAGATGCCAGGGAGCATAATAGCCGGTCAGTTTGAAAATCCAGCCAACCCCGCGGCGCATCAAGAAACCACCGGCCCGGAAATCTGGGAAGACACAGACGGAAAGGTTGATGTATTTGTGGCCGGTGTGGGTACCGGCGGAACGATTACCGGTGTAGGCCGGTATCTGAAAGCGAAAAACCCCAAGATACAGGTCGTCGCCGTAGAGCCGGCAGATTCGCCATTGCTCTCCGGCGGTACGGCGGGCACACATGGCCTGCAGGGGATTGGGGCGAATTTTATTCCGGAAAATTTAGATAGGACAGTATATGACGAGGTGATTCCGATCACCAGCCAGGAGGCATACCAAGCCGGAAATGCCTTGGCAAAGCATGAGGGGGTATTGGTGGGAATCACTGCCGGCGCCGCGGTGGCGGCAGCGGAGAAGCTAGCCAGGCGGCCGGAAAACCGGGGCAAAATGATTGTAGCGTTTTTGCCGGATACTGGGGAGCGGTATTTGTCTACCCCGATGTTTGCGGGGGAATAAACGCAAGGCGGAGAGGTTTTAAAATTCCGCCAGCCGGCGGTATTTCCGAATTAAAAAAGACGGTTGTGGTCAACCGTCTTTTTCTTTATGCGTTAATTTCCGGGGCGGCAGGCTGGCTGGAGGATTCCGGCAGGGGGATTACGTCTTCCGAAGACGCAAGCTCTGTTTTTCCCTGTACCCGGTTTAAAATCTGCATAAACTCATCTCCGGTAATGGTCTCCTTTTCGATGAGGAATTCGGAAATCTGATCCAGGGCCTCCCGGTTCTCCTGCAACAGGGAGAAGGCCTTTTCATGGGCTGATTTTAATGTGGCGATGACCTCGTTATCCAACTGGGTACGGGTCTCTTCTGAGCAGTTTGGAATGCTCCGGCCGTCTAAATACCGGTTTTGGATGCTTTCCAGCTCTGCCATGCCAAACTTATCCGACATACCGTACTGGGCGATCATGCTCCGGGCCAGCTCATTGGCCCGCTGGATGTCATTGGCGGCGCCGGTAGTTTTTACATTGAAAACCAACTCTTCCGCGGCCCGGCCTGCCAGCAGTACGGTCAGCTGATCCAGGATTTCATCCTTGGACATCAGGTAATGCTCTTCCTCCGGCATCTGCATGGTATAGCCCAAGGCCCCCATAGTCCTGGGGACGATTGTGATCTTTTGCACAGGATGGGTATTTTTTTGCAGGGCTGTCGCCAAAGCATGGCCCACTTCGTGGTAGGCTACGATCCGTTTCTCCTTTTCAGAGAGAATCCGGTCTTTTTTCTCTTTACCGGCAATGATTACCTCTACGGCCTCCATCAAGTCCTCTTGCAGAACCACCTGCCGGTGCATCCGGACAGCCCGGAGGGCGGCTTCGTTGACCATATTCGCCAGATCAGCGCCTACCGCACCGCTGGTGGCTAAGGCAATTTCGTGCAGATCTACATCCGGTGACATGCGCACATGCTTGACATGGACCTTCAAAATTTCCTCCCGGCCCTTTAAATCCGGCTTTTCCACAATGATCCGCCGGTCAAACCGGCCTGGCCGCAGAAGCGCCTTATCCAGGATTTCCGGCCGGTTGGTGGCAGCCAGGATGACGACGCCTTTGGAGGAATCAAAGCCATCCATTTCCGCCAACAATTGGTTCAGCGTCTGCTCCCGCTCGTCATTGCCTCCGCCGCCGTAGGCATTGTCCCGGCTTTTGCCGATGGCGTCGATCTCATCGATGAAAATAATACAGGGCGCTTTTGCGGCCGCCTGCTTAAACAGATCCCGGACCCGGGAAGCGCCTACGCCCACAAACATTTCTACAAAGTCCGAGCCGGACAGGGAGAAAAACGGGACATTGGCTTCGCCGGCCACAGCCTTGGCCAGCAGGGTTTTTCCGGTTCCCGGCGGGCCGACCAAAAGGGCGCCCTTGGGCTGCTTCGCGCCGATAGCGGTATATTTTCCCGGGTTGTGCAGAAAGTCCACGATCTCGTCTAAAGACTCTTTGGCTTCCTCCTGGCCGGCCACGTCCGCAAAGGTTACGCCGGTCTTATGCTCAATATAGACCTTTGCCGTGCTTTGCCCGACAGACATAAATCCGCCGCCCCCCATTTTCTTGGTGAGAAAGCGCATAACCAGGAAAAATAGGAGATACATCATGGCAAAGGGCAGGATCCAGGTCAGCAAAAAGTCCAGGATGGCGTTGCTCTCTGTTACCGGGCGGGTATATTTGACGTTGTGCGCATCCAGCTTTTCCTGCAGGGTATCATCGCCGATGTTGCCGGTATAGTAAATCGTGTTGTCCCTGCGCTGCTGCTGGAAATTCATCCCCATGGTAAACGGGAACAGGGCGGAGGCCCGGTCCTGATCAGTCTGTGACGCCTCTTCCTTTTTGATGATCACAATTTTTTCGCCGGTAATCTGTACCTCCTCAACCTGATCCTTTTCCAGCATGTCCATAAACTCGCTGTAGTAAATTTCCTTCTGCTGCGGCGAAAGCGCCAGGGAAAGCAGGGAATTTAAAACAATGGTGGACACGACGGAAAGCACCAGGAAGATGAGGAACGGATTTTTCGGGAAATTTGGTTTTTTCGGTTTCTTCTCGTTCATATGTGCTCCAATCTACTGCGGCGCACCGCAGAATCTTAGTATAATTCCAATGCTGACAACAGCGTACCATAAAATCCCGCCGGTGTCAATTCATTTTATATGAATTTTATGTCACATTTATGTCGCAATTATGAACGTTTATGAAATTTTGATTTCGGCATCTTGCAGACCGGGCAGACCCAGTCGTCCGGCAAGGCGTCAAAATCCCCTACAAATTCGTATTTGCAGACCTCACACACATAAACGTCCCCTGTTTTTGGGGCAGAGTCCTCGCCCCGGTAGGTAGGCGCATTTTTCGGGGCCTTACCCTTGATCACCTGATGATAGTAGGCATAGCTCATAGGAATTTGGCTGGACAGCTTTTCCGTATCGGTCACCTCGGCGATAAAGAGCACATGGGTGCCTGCGTCTACCATATTTTCTACCTTGCAGTGCAGCCAGCCTGTGCAGTCCTTGGTCAGCACAGGCGCGCCGCCGGCCACCTCTTGATGGGCAATGTTTTCAAATTTATTCTTATCCCTGCCGGATTGAAACCCTAAGGCGCCGATCACCGCCGGGTCAATGTCTGTTGACAAAATGGACACAGTAAATTCCCGGGTATTCTGAATACAGGCAGTCGTATAATTATCATAGTTCAGGCTCAGCGCGATCCGGGCCGGAACGGCGGTGATCTGGAAAGCCGCGTTGGCGATGCAGCCCGCCGGGCCATGATCCCCCTTCGCGCCGATGACATATAAGCCGTAGGATAAATCAAATAACACTGTTTCGTCCATAGTATCCATCTCCTTTAATCTCGAAATAATTTGTCCGTCAAATTTTTAACTTCATTTCGTTTGGCCTGGGTCTTTTCCGGATCAACGTTAATCCGCACGACATCCCCTTCCTTTGCGGCTGGGAACAACCGCCGGGGGACATTCAGCAGTGTGCCGTCTTCCAGCTCCGCTACGGCGTACTGGCCTTCAAACCGATCAATGGTAATGTACATAAAAATCACCGCTCTTTTCGTATATTGATATTTTTCCCGTCTGTTTCCATGATAATTGTACCCATTTCATCGGTGCGGAATACTTCTATACCGGCCTTTTCCAGCTTTTTCAAGGTTTCCTGGTGGGGATGGCCATAGTCGTTGCTTTTCCCGCAGCTGATTACGGCGCAGCCGGGGGATACAGCCTGGAGAAAATCTGCGGTGGTAGAGGTAGAACTGCCATGGTGGCCGACCTTAAGGACATCAGCCGTTAAATCGATGCCGGCAGAAAGCATCTCCTTTTCAGAAAGGCCTTCCGCGTCGCCGGTAAACAGGAAGGATATATCCTGATAGGTAAGCCGAATCACGGCGGAATGGTTGTTTAAGGATTCATAGCTTTCTCCGGCCGGAGCCAGGCATTCTGCCCGGACGCCGTTTTCTGCGAACAGGACTTTTCCCTGCCGGGCGGTTTCTACAGTCAATCCTTTTTGCTCAATCGCTTTCAGCATATCTGTATAGGTCTCGGAGGTATGGCTGACGCGGGGCAGGTAAATTTTTCCTATAGGAAACGTTTCAATGACCTCACGCATGCCGCCGATATGATCGGCATGGGGATGGGTGCCAACCAAATAGTCAATGCGGGAAACGCCCTGGGCCCGGAGATAGGACAATAGCCGGTCCTCCTGGCCATTATCTCCGGCGTCGATGAGCATGGTCTTGCCGCCGGGCAGCCAAATCAGCTCCGAATCCCCTTGGCCTACATCAATAAAATGCACTGCGACGTCTGCGGAGGAAACGGATCCAACGATCCGCGCAGCTGGCTTGGAGAAAAAGTAGCCGAGGGCTGCCGCCGCAAGCACGATGATGACGGAAAACAGGGAGACCTGCTGCTTACGCCGTGCCATTTTGCCCGCCTCCCGGGAATACGATTACATGCTTGGGGCATTTTTTCGCACATTCCCCGCAGTTAATGCATTTGGAATAATCAATGGAGGCATAATTGTCCTCCACCTTGATGGCGCCGGTGGGGCAGACCTTTTCGCACATCCGGCAGCCGATACAGCCGTTTTTGCAGTATTTGTTGGTAACAGCGCCCTTGTCAGCATTGGCGCACCGGACCCAGGTCTTGTTCTTTTTGGGTACAAACTGGATAATGTGCTTCGGGCATTTTTGAATGCACTGGCCGCAGGCGGTGCATTTTTCCTCATTGATCACCGCCACCCCGTCTACAATGGAAATGGCCCCGAACTGGCAGGCAGCCTGGCAGGTGCCCAGCCCCAGGCAGCCATAGGGGCAGGCTTTTGCCCCGCCGGCCAGCTTCGCCTCGGCAACACAGCTTTGGATCCCGTGATATTCATATTTTTCCAGGGATGCAGAACAAACGCCGCCGCATAAAACCCGGGCTACCTTGGGCTCCACCTTCTCCGCTTTTTTCCCCATGATTTTACCGATCTGCTGGGCGACCGGGTCTTTCCCCACGCTGCAGGCGTTAATCGGCGCCCCATCGCTGACAATAGCGGCAGCATACGCCCCGCAGCCGGCATACCCGCAGGCGCCGCAGTTGGCCCCGGGAAGGACTTCTGTAATCTTATCGATCCGCTCGTCCCGGGAAACCTTAAAAATAATGGCGGCAAAAGCCAGAAGGCAGCCAAACAGCAGTCCTGTGCCGCCGACGATTAAAACGGCGGCTAAAATATTGTAAAAATTCATCATCATCCGCCTCCTTAAACCGTAAACCCGGAAAAGCCCATAAAGGCGATAGCCATCAGTCCGGCGGTTACCAGGGCGATGGGGAAGCCGCGGAAGGCGTCGGGCACGGTGCTTTCCGAAATATATTCCCGGATCCCAGAGAACAGTACGATGGCCAGAGAAAAGCCCAAGGCCGCGAAGGTGCCGTAGAACAGGGATTCCAGAAAGTTATATCCATACTGCACGTTTAACAGGGCCACGCCTAAAACGGCGCAGTTGGTAGTGATTAGGGGAAGATAAATACCTAACGCGTTATACAGGGCAGGCATACTTTTTTTCACAAACATTTCCACAAACTGGACAAGCCCCGCGATGATCAGAATAAAGACAATTGTTTGGAGGTATTCCAGGCCAAAGGGCTCTAAAAGGAAGTGGTTCACTAAATACGTAATCATGGAGGAGACCGCCATGACAAAGGTCACCGCCATTCCCATTCCCAGCGCGGTTTCCGTTTTTTTGGAAACCCCTAAAAAGGGACAGATTCCCAAAAACTTCACCATGACAAAGTTTTCGGTAAACAGGGCGGCGATCAGGATTGAGAGGAGTTTCATCTGCGGTCACCGGCCTTTCTTTTTTGTTTTGCTGCAATATAGTTGATCAGGGCGATCAAAAGCCCCAGTACGATAAAGCCTCCCGGCGGCATGGCGATAATGGCCGGCGGCGTAATGGTTTCCCCATAAATGGGGATTCCCCAAATGGCGCCGGTGCCGAAAAATTCCCGGACAGCGGAAATAATGCAAAGAGCACAGGTAAAGCCCAGCCCCATCCCCAATCCGTCTAACGCGGACTTGCCGATGGTATTTTTAGAAGCGAACGCCTCCGCCCGGGCCAGGATAATACAGTTTACCACGATCAGGGGGATAAAGATGCCCAGCTGGTCCGCCAGGGTGGGGACAAAAGCGTTTAAAGCCATTTGGATCAGGGTTACGAAGGTGGCGATAATGACGATATAGGCTGCGATGCGTACCTTTTCCGGAATCAATTTCCGCAGCAGGGAGATCAAAAAGTTAGAGGCGATCAGCACCGCCGTTGCGGAAAGACCCATCCCCAGCCCGTTTTGCAGAGAGGTAGTGACCGCCAGGGTGGGGCACATGCCCAAAAGCTGGACAAAGGTGGGGTTTTCCTGAATCAACCCATTGAGGATGATCCCCAGGTTTTTATGCTTGTTATCCATTTATTTCTGGACCTCCCTTCCGCCTGCGGCTTCCGCCGCCGCGATGGCTGAATTGACGCCGGCGGTGACAGCCTTAGAGGTAATGGTAGCGGAAGAAATCGCGTCGATTTCATTCCCCTGCGCCCCAGACTTAGTGACTGTGATCCCGGCGGTTTTGCCGACAAACTGTTCTTTAAATTCCGGCTTGGTGCAGTTGGAGCCCAAACCGGCGGTTTCCGTCTGGCTGATAATGTCCACACCGGCCACCTCGCCCTCCGGGGTGACGCCGACAGCCATGGAGATCGCCCCGCCGTAGCCGCTGGGAGAAACCATGACGGCAAAGCCGGCGTTGTTTGTGCTTTCATAAACAGCGGTGACAGTATCATCCATATCGTCTGTTTTCAGATTTTCCTCAGAAAAGCCGCTGGCCTCCGGCAGGACAGCCTGCATAGCCTCCGCCTGTTTTTTCGCCTGATTTTGGGCGATGACCGGCGCGGTGACCCCGTTCATCAGGGCCAGCACCAGAGCGGCGATGGCGGTAATGGCAAAGAGGATGCCGCCGATTTTAATAATTTCTTTCCCGTCGCTTTGCTTAAGCATGCTTTCTTACCTCCCCGAATTTTTTCGGCACCGTATACCGGTCGATCAGCGGCGCGCATACGTTCATCAGCAGGATGGAGAAGGAAACACCCTCCGGATACCCGCCGAACTGCCGGATGACAAAGGTTAGGACGCCGCAGCCCAGCCCGAAGATAATATGCCCCAGGGGTGTGGTTGGGGTGGTGACGTAATCGGTGGCCATAAAGAAAGCCCCTAAGAGCAGGCCGCCGCTCATAAGCTGCAGCAGGGTGTAGGACAGCTGATCCATACCGGCGGCGTTATGGCCGAACAGGAAGGTCAGCAGGGCAAAGGACACCAGATATGTAACGGGGATCTTCCAGTCCACAACCCGGCGGATGAGAAGATACAAAAAGCCCAGCAGAAGCATCAGGCAGGAGGTTTCTCCAATGGAACCAGGCATAGCGCCGAAAAAGGCCTGTTTTAAGGTGGGCAGGCTGCCTTCCGACGTCCCCTTTAATACAGCTAGGGGCGTTGCCGAGGAAATGGCGTCTACGCCGGCCAGAGGCTCGGAAAAGGTGGTCATGGCGCCGGCCCAGGCAATCAGCATAAAGCACCGGGCAGCTAAGGCCGGGTTCATAAAGTTCCTGCCCAGGCCGCCGTAGAGCTGCTTCACGATCACAATGGCAAAGACACTGCCCGCCGCTGCCATCCAGAGGGGCAGGGTGGCCGGCAGGTTCATACCTAAGAGGAGGCCGGTGACCAGAGCGGAAAGATCCCGGGTGGTGACCGGCTTTTTCATGCATTTTTCATACAGGTATTCAGCCAGTACCGCCGCGGCCATGGTGGTCAGCATGACCAGCGCGCTGCGGTAGCCGAAGTAATAGACCCCTGCCAGCGCCGCGGGAACCAGGGCGATGAGCACATCCAGCATAATGGAGGAGATGGACTCCTGGGCGTGGATGTGGGGCGATGATGATACGACAAATCGATGCTCCATTATTTTTGCTTCCTCCTGTTCTCCAGTATCTGCTGCTTGGCGATGCGGATGTTGTGCAGCGGGCTTTGGAGCCCGGGGCACAGGTATGAGCAAATCCCGCATTCAATGCAGTCCAGAACATTGTATTTTTCACACATCTCCCAGTTTTCCTCCATGGCGTATTTGGATAGATATAGGGGCATCAGGCGCATGGGGCAGTGATCCGCGCATTTGCCGCACCGGATGCAGGGAGAGTCTAAGTCGTAATTATCATCCAAGGTGGAAAAGGCCAGCAGGCCCGAGGTGGTCTTGATCACAGGCACGTCCAGGGAAAACTGGGCGATCCCCATCATAGGCCCGCCCATAATGAGCTTTCGAGGTTCTTTGGAAAAGCCCCCCGCCGCCTCGATTACGTGAGAGAAGGGTGCGCCCAGGCGCACGGCCAGGTTGCCGGGCTCTTGGATGCAGTCCCCGGCAACAGTAACAATCCGTTCTGTCAGGGGCGTCCCCCGCCGGCAGGCCCGGGAGATCTGGGTCACGGTATCAATATTCAAAACGATGGCCCCGGCGTCCGCCGGCAGGCCGCCGGAGGGCACCTGCCGTCCAGTAATGGCTTTGATCAGCTGCTTTTCTGCGCCTTGAGGGTACTTGGTCTTTAGAGAAACGACCGTAATGTCGCCCGCCTTTGCGGCATACTCGCCCAACAGCTGGATCGCATCCGGTTTATTTTCCTCAATGCCGATATAGCCCCGGTCTAAGCCCAGGATCCGCATAGCGATATGGAGCCCATCTATGATCTCCTCCGGCATTTCCAGCATCCGCCGATGATCTGCGGTAAGATACGGTTCGCATTCCGCACCGTTGACGATCACATGGCTGATGGTCTTGTCCGACGGAGGGGAGAGCTTCACATGGGTAGGAAAGCCGGCGCCGCCCATGCCCACGATTCCAGCGTCCCGGATTACCTTTAGAAGATCTTCCTTTGTCAGCTTTTCGGGATCCCGGGGATGCATATGCTCCCAGGGGGTATATTGAAAGTCATTTTCGATCTGGATCGCCGTCACCCGCACGCCGGAGGGATGCAGCGCCGGACCAATGCTTTTGACAACGCCGGATACAGAGCTGTGCACCGGCACAGACATATAGGCATCGCTGTCCGCGATAATCTGCCCGGCAGCGACCTGGTCGCCGGCCTTGACAACCGGCTCTACCGGCGCGCCGATATGCTGCTGCAGCGGAAAGCTATGCAGGGGCGCCCCTTCAATTTCCCGGATGGGGATGGTATTGGTGGATTCCTTGTGGTCGGGGATGTGGAGCCCGCCCTTGAATGTAACCGCCATTTGGATCTTCCTTTCCTCTTGGTATGTCCTGGGCAGCGATGCCGCCGTCAGTATATACCTATATTATATACAATGGTTTAATATTACCATAAATTTATGATGAAAGCAACAAAAACAGGCCACAAAACCAATAAAATTTTCGGATATGGTTGAAATTTGGTCGGATACCGTATATAATATGTATAAATATACAGCAGGGAAGGGAATGCCATGAAAAAAATCGCAGTGATACCCAATGACACCAAGGACATTGGTCTCCAGCGCACCCAGGAGCTGGTGCGGTATTTAGAGGGCCGGGCACAGGTCTGTATG
>CBCTZG010000077.1:0-13773 GCA_965151315.1 uncultured Clostridia bacterium | reverse complement strand
CCGGTGACATCTGCCATTGTGCCGCCGCCACCGTTGGCATTGAATCTGACGGTATGCTCGGTAGGTGCAGGAGGCTCGTCCTCCTCGAAGATAGCTTTGACCTCCACATTGCTGTCCGGCATGGTGAACTTGTTGTTGGTGATTACAAGCCCTGCCGGAGATACAACCTGCCACTCCTTGAAGCGGTAGTCCTCTTTGGGCGTTGCGGTCAGGGTGATTTCCGTACCAGCTACGGCCTTGTCAGGAGATGCGGAAGCCGTTCCGTTGCCGTCCGGGCTGATGACCTTCACGTGGTGCTGCCTGTATGTTCTGACTGTCGCCGTAGTTTCGTTTCCCGCGTTGTCAGTCGCGACCACGGTATATTTCGCTCCCGGGTCATTGTCGTCGCCATCCGGCGCGGGGAGATGATAGGTGGGGCCGTCTTGCGGTTCGCCGTTGATGGTCACTGACTTGATGCCGGAGGACGTCTCTCCCGATGCAGCCGGGTCGCTCACGATGAAGGTGTACGCGCCGGGATTTCCATCGATGGTATCCTCGACGGAGTAGCTCTCACCGTCCTTCAAACCCTCCAGCACCGGCGCCTTCGTGTCCGTTCCCATCACATGGCCGCACACAGTGCAGAGCTGCTTCTGATTGCCCCAGTCGCCGGGAATGTGTTTGGCGTTTTGTTTGGACATTTCCGCGGCGGGGTCTCGTGCGCCGCACTTCATGCAGGCCCATATGTGGCAGCCGTCCCTGTTCGCCCAGCCAAATTCATGGCTACATGTGCTTTCCTCGCAGCGCAGCTCCAGCTTGCTGATTACTCTGCCGTAATTGTAGGCATACGGCAGGCTCAGCCGCTGCAGGTCCACGCGCCCATTTTCGTTGGGGATAAGGAGCTCCGTTGTGGTGCCCCAGTACTTCTTATGCGGTCCCTGGTTGCGGCGCCACTGCCACCCTGTCGCGCTCAGCCACACGGACTTCCCGTCCGAGGCTCCGATTTTGATGTTCTCTTCTATAGAAATTGCAAATTCCTGATCTTGCATCACTACCCAGTAGTGCGCCCGGTTTGAGCCTCTTCCGACCGCGACTGCAGGACCACCTCTAATGGCGTCGTCTTCATAATAATGGGGGTCCGGATAAAGCGGAATGGACTGCGCAGTCAGCGTTGTGTCCTTGATCAGAATGTTCCCGCTGTTGCCGTTCATGCCGCCGCCGATGCCCGCGCCCCAGTAGCCCTGCGCCCTCACCACGCCGCCGGTGATGGAAATGTCACAGCCCGAACCGCCTCTTCCGCCACCGATTCCTGCGCCGGCATAGTTACTCCAAGCTTCGACCGTTCCACCGGAAATCTCGATATGATGCGCATCTTCCGACTTGTTCTGTCCGTCTTGATCGCCGCTGCCGACTCCTGCTCCGCCTGACTCGCTGCCGGCATTCACCGTGCCGCCCTTGATATAAATAAAGCGTCCGGGGCCGCCCTGGCCGCCGCCGATTCCTGCGCCTTCCGAAACGGACCGCACCGTCAGCTTGCCGGAATACACATAAATCTGCTCGCCGACGCCACCCTGACCGCCGCCGATACCCGCACCGTATACGCCGCTGGTCGCAGAAATCTCACCGCCATAGATATCCGTCGCCAGAGAGCCGAAATGAAGGTTCACGCCGTGTCCCTGCGAGAATTTCTTGATTCCGACCTTTGAGCCTCCGATCCCAGCGCCATACCTGCCGCCTTCACACGTGAGCTTTGTCCCCGTCTGCACCAGAACCCGGAGATAACCATCGGTTTTGTTTTTCTGCAGCGCGGCGAAGTTCTCCGCGCCGATCAGCTCGCTGTCGTTGCCGATAAAGTACAGACAGGCAGAGGCGCCGCCGTAAAGCTCGATGGCAGGGCCGTCCTTGGGTGCCTGAATGCGGACGCCGTCCAGAAAGATGTGCGGTGTATTGTTCTTGCCATCGATTTTGATCCGGTATTGAAAATACCAGTTCGGATCTGCGGAGCCCTTAATCAGATAGGTCTTGCTGTCCTTGATTTTCAATTCTTTGTTCTGCTCCGTAAGGTCCACTATCTTGTCAAACGTCGTTGGGACGGAAAGTTTGACATCCGGTAACTCACCCGCAGCAAAGGCCGCTGTCGGCAGCAGCGTCAGCACCATGCAGCACAGCAGCAGGATACTAAGTATTCGTTTTTTCATTTCCCGTTCCCTCCGTTTTCGTATATGTCGGCTCAGTCAAGAGCGGTGATCGTAATGGTGCCGCTGAACTCCACAAGAAGTGTATTGTATTCCGATTGCTCAAATAAAAATTTCAATGTTATATCTCGGGCTGATGCGTCATACATTCTGTTGAAGTTAAAGGAATGATAGTCGTTACTATACGGAAGTTTTGCTCCATCTCGTTTTATGCGTGTGATATTCCTGCAAAAATCTGCATCCTCACTGCTGTCTGTCATTTGGATGCAATAATAACCGGTTTTGTCGGAAGCGTTCGAGCCGACTCCGAGAGAGCCGCTTATGATGACGTTGTATATATGCCCCTTTTTCAGCGTAATTTCATTTGGGGAAGCTGAAATCAGACCGCCTCTGTTTATTTTTTCAGTAAATCCAATTCTTGCGGAACAGTTTTGAAGAAGAGCCGTCCCTACTGACGCTTTTGCATGAAAATACCCGGAGCTTCCGCCGTTCTGACCGGGGTCGCCCTTGTCACCTTTATCTCCCTTGTCGCCTTTGTCGCCCTTTTCGCCGTCAATTCCTGCAGCTTTTACCCCGGTGTCGGTTTCTCCGATCCACCAGTTGCCGTTCTCACCGATGAACGGGGTGCTGCCGTCTTTGCCGTCGGAGCCGTTTTGCCCGTTTGTTCCGTCTTTGCCGGCGGTTCCGTCCTTACCGTCAAGGCCTTTCAAAACCGAAAGATCATACAGGTTCAGCCATATTTCATCGCCGACATAACGCCACTGCAGGGTGCTTTCGTTCACGCGGAACTCCGGTGTTTTTCCGTTTGCTCCGGCCTTACCGGTCTGTCCGGCGGGGCCTGTGATATCGGCTATCGCCACAAGATTCTGCCACTTGTCACCCGCGTAATGCCACTGTATGTGGGTTGCGGCTCGCTGCACCTCTATGCTTTTGCCGTTAATTCCGTCTTTACCGTTGGCACCGTCCTTACCGGCTTCTCCGGCAGCGCCCCGCAGCTCGGTAAGCGCCACAAGGTCGTGCCAATCGGCTTCATCGCTGTATTTCCACTGGATCGCCGTGCCGTTGTTCCGCACCTCCGGCAGTGCAGTGTCGGTTTTTGCCGCCTTGCTCCATCCTGCGGCAAGCACGATGCAAAGCACCAATAGAGCGGCGCAAAGCACCAAAAGTGAGCCTGTGAGTAGTTTTTTCCCTGTTTTCATCTTCTTCCCTCCGTTCGGAATTGTTTATCACGGCGAAGCTCACCCGCAGTAAAGGTCGCTGTCGGCAGCAGGATGCTGAGTATTCGTTTCTTCATTGGCTTTTCTCCTCCTGTTCATGCCGGTTCGGCTTATCTGCCCTGCCTTTTTTCTGATTTTCTCTTTTCCTGAGCCGGAAGCACAGCGCGGTGATGACCACCGCTGCTGCAAAGCAGACAACGCCCACCAGCACATAGCCGCCCGCGTCCTCCCGCAGCAGCATCGCGCCGAACACGCCCCATGCGGCTGTCTGCCCCGGCCCGACGACCGTGCCCGCTGCCTGCGTCAAGACCGCGCACAGCAGCATACACGCGGCGCTCAGTCCATATATGCCGCGCCGCTGCCTCCGGCGGGTGTTTTCCCGCACCCGCTGCTTGACGAGTGCGACCCGTCTTGCGGTATCGTACATATCGTTTGAACCTCCTCTCTGGATTTTTTGAAATGCGGCTTAAAAACCCCTTCACTTATATAGGTACAAAAAATCGAAAAAACTCTCACCCAAAACGCAAAATTTTTCAAAAAAATTTGAGAGCCGCCAAAAAGCAGCTCTCAGGGAGTAAATGTTCAGTTATTTCCTCTGCGATAAGCGGAAAGCGGACCATCTTCCTGCCGCCACCAGCAGCACCGGCAGGGTGTAGGCGATGTACTGTGCCGCGCCGCCGTGAAAGATGCTGGCCGCCGTTTCAAAGCCGGAATAATCGCCTGACTGTATTTTCGCGGCAATGCCGGGCATGGCGAGAGACACGCCGACGAGCAGCACAAGGCACGCCGCCACGGCGGAAGCCATGGTGACCGTATTGCGCCGCAACCGTTTCTCCCGCTCAATTTTGGCAATGCGCCGCTTCGTCTCCGCGACACGCTCTTCATGACTGCGCATTAGTGATTCCCTCCCGTTCTAAGAGCCTTCGCAGGCTCTTTTTTCCACGATACACCATATTGGTGATCTGCTTCACCGTTTTTCCCGTGACCTCCGCCGCCTGCGCGTAGCTCATGCCTTCAAAATAGGTGAGATACAGGACTTCCCGATAGTCCGGGTTCATTTCGCCCATGCAGAAATGCAGGACGCGGTTGCGCTCTTCCGTCCGTATGACCTCCTCCGCCAACAGCCGTTCCTCCGGCTCGTGAACGTCGTGCAGATAGCCGTCAATGTACAGCGTCAGCGGTTCGCCGTATTTTTTCATCAGGGCATTAAGCCCTTCGTCGTCGCCGTTCAGATATTGGCGGTATAAGCTCTCGTCGCAGGTCATAGCGTTCACTTCCTTTTTGCGGCTGATTCAAATGTATCCGGGAGTCTGTCAGGTGCTTGTCCTGCCGGAATCGCGGCACTGTTCCTGAAAGCGCGGGTCGGACGGCTTTTTCGCGTTTTCCGGGATCGCCCATGAACGCCCGAACCGGGACGCGCCTGGGATCCGCTCCTCGGCGCAATACTGATTGACCCGCCGCTCCGACACGCCCCAACGGTAGGACGCCTCCCGAATGGATAAATATCCCTTGATCCCGTTCATACCACACCTCCGCATGGATAATACTCAACATAATACATTATATACGAATATCCGAATAAAAGTAAGCCCACACGGACGACCTTGCACGAAGTTTTTTTCGGGGTTGTCAAATTCATCTGCGATCAATAATCGGGAGACGGTGTTGCATATTTGTCCGGCAGTATCCGAAACAGAGGATATATTTGCAGATTTTTCTCCATGATCAGGGCTGTGTCATATTTGAGTGAAGTCAATTCATGCAGTTTTGTTCAGCCTGTACATATCCTGCATTTGGTGGTCACTCTCGGCTGTTTTCGCGGCAGGAAGAAAAAGCAACGGTCGATTTGCTTTCAAGCCGCTTGGATGGTTCATTGCTTCGCCCCCGTTTCACATTTTTCTTTTTGGCGAGGCAGATAGGAGCATTTCCGTTTCCCCTTCGCCTTTTGTATGACAAGGTTATATGCGGCTTATATGTGGCGATGTATCAGTCAACCTTTTTATTATTCATATACCTTTTTATTTTAACTGCGGACGGGTTCAAACCGCTATTGTCGAATAATCCACCGCATCGGCAATACCGAAAAAATATTTCCGCAGCAGCGTTGAAAACAGCATAAATGCCCTTATTTTAAGCCGTTTTCTGCCCACTTCCGCAAACGGACTTGTATCAAAGACGGCTTTTAGATAGATGCCGGTATTTCTGTATATACTTGCAAAGAAAATCAATGCTATGCGTCAGAAAGAACACAAAATGCTGGAGCTGGCGGTTGAACAAGGCACAAAGAGAATCGCCGAAATCGACAGGCTTATTGAAAAGGTTTTCGAGCAAAACGCAAGCGGCATCCTCTCCGATGAACGCTTTTCTAAAATGCTTCAAAGCTATGAGAAAGAGCAAAAAGCAGTAACACAGGAAGTTGCCAAAAGGTGGAATCATTTTTTGCGTATGAAGTTTACTTTATTATATACGCATCCACAATCTCACCAAAATACATTACATGGTAATCCTTGTTTGCCCCGTGGAATAATCCGTCCACATCCTGTGGATAAAATTTTTCATTATATTCAGGAAGGAGCATTTCTGATTTCTGCTGCTGTTTGTAAACCACGCGGCACTCAAGAGTAAGTGGGAATTCCTTTATGCCCGGAACTGATATTGTTTCAGGCTCTTCAAGTGTTAATCCAAGCTCCTTTATTTTATCCATGTCACGACCGCTTTTTACTCCTGCAAGTCCGACAATTTTCTTATCATAATCACCTAATGGAACATTTACAGTAAATTCAGGATTTTTATCTAAGAGAGACTTCGTAAATCTGTGCTCTCTTACGTAAATGGTAAACATTGGCTTTGACCATTCTATTCCAAGAGCGCCCCAGGATATGGTCATTGTATTTACCTTATCTTCATATTTAGAAGTTATAAGTATTCCTTTATTAAGAGCTTCAAGAATCTCTCTGCTGTATTCAAATACATTTATTTTCTCTTTCATAATATCTCCTTTGAAATTTCACTTTCGCTATTTTAACACAATAGAGAAGATTAAGGCATAAACAGGCCTTTACAAAAATTCAAACAAAAGTGTTAAAAGATTGTAAAAAAAGTGTAAAAATGATATTATAGTCAAGTTTATTAAGAGAGGAGAGAATTTCCATGATCAGCAATATTATTAGTGCGATAAGCTCTGCAATGTATGACTGGATACTGATTATTATGTTACTGGCAGCCGGAATATATTTTACGGTTGCATCAAAGTTCCCTCAGTTCAGACTCTTTGGCAAGGCGATTAAGTATTTAAAAGAAAAACCAAAAAATCACAAGGAAAATTCCGTATCGGGTTTCCAGGCCCTTATGGTGTCTACTGCATCAAGAGTAGGTACAGGTAACATTATCGGTGTTTCTGTTGCTATCTGTGTCGGCGGATACGGAAGTGTATTCTGGATGTGGATTATAGCATTTATTGGTGGTGCTTCAGCATTTGCTGAAAGTACACTTGCCCAGATTTACAAGGTTAAGGGTAAGGAAGGTAAGTTCATCGGTGGACCGGCATATTATATTGAGAAGGCACTTAACTTCAAGGTGCTTGCGGTATTATTCTGTATTGCAATGCTTCTTACATATGCATTTGGTTTCAACATGCTTGCTTCATACAACCTTCAGACAACATTTGCAATTTTCCCATTCTACAATGCTGACATTACACCATGGGTAATCGGTGGAATTTTAGCAATCGTTGCAGGATGGTGCCTTCTCGGTGGTGAGAAGAGAATTGTAAAGGTAACATCAAAAATCGTTCCTACTATGGGTATCGCTTATGTTGGTATTTCTATTCTTGTAATCATTTTAAATGCAGGAAATTTACCAATGGTATTCGGAACTATTTTTGCAGAGGCATTTAACTTTAAGGCAATATTTGCCGGATTTGGTGCATCTGTTTTAATGCAGGGGATCAAAAGAGGTCTTTATTCAAATGAAGCCGGTATCGGTTCTGCACCAAATGCTGCTGCAGCGGCTGATACTTCACATCCTGCAAAGCAGGGACTTATTCAGATGTTATCAGTATTCATCGATACACTTATCTTATGTACTGCAACAGCTATGATGTGTATGAGTTCAGGAATCGTTCCAACACCTGACATCAAGGGTGCACCTTATGTTCAGATGGCTCTTGAACAGTCACTTGGAACATTTGGTCCATACTTTATAGTAATTGCAATGTGCTTATTTGCATTTACAACATTACTCGGAAACTGTTTCTATTGTGATAACCTTCTTACATATTTAAATGGAAAGAAGGAACCAAGCAGAAAGTTCATGATTTTCTTCAGACTTGTATGTGCGGGCATTATATTCTTAGGATCAGGCTTAGAGGTAGGACTCCTCTGGGATATTTCTGACGTATGTATGGGGCTTATGGCCATAATTAATATTCCTGTATTGTTTATATTATCAAGACAGGTGTTCAGAACCCTTAAGGATCTGAATAAAAAAGAACGACTTGGTGATAAGACATACTTCTGCAGTAAAGATGTCGGCCTGAAGGGTAAGACAGACTGCTGGGAAGAGGAAAACGTTCCGAGTGAACAATAATTTTCTGAATCAAAAAATTAGATATAATTTAAATCAGATATAATTTAATACATAAAGACGGGTTTGAAAATGTTCGTGATATGAATTCAGACCCGTCTTTTTTGTATACTGCATTTTGTATTTGATACAATACAGTATTGCACAATTAAATATACACAAATACAAATTTGTCCATAGAATAATAGGAATGATTATTGTATTATAGCCGTGTAAACAAGAATAAAAACTATAAATTTACTTTTAAAGTTGTTATAATTAGTAATATCTAAGACAAGGATATGACCTGTATTTTGAGATATTAAGTAGGCTTTTTAATATATTCAGGTCATATTGATTGTACATTTAATAATCTAAGGGGGATAAATATTATGAAGTTTTATGTATGTGAGCATTGTGGAAGAATGATGGCTGAGGTTAAGGGTGGCGCTACTGTTTCATGTTGTGGCGAGCCTATGAAGGAATTAATCCCTAATACAGTAGAGGCATCAGTAGAAAAGCATTTACCTGTTATTGAAGTTGATGGCAATAAGGTTAATGTTACTGTTGGCACAGTTTTACATCCAATGGAAGAAAAGCATTATATCGAATGGGTTGCTCTTGTAACAAAGCACGGTAACCAGAGAGTAGTTCTTAACCCAGGTGAAGAGCCAAAGGCTACATTCGCTATCTGTGATGGTGACGAAGTTTTAGGTGCATATGCATATTGCAATCTTCATGGACTTTGGAAAACAGAACTTTAATTATAAAATGATTTAAAATAATATATTTTTATATAGCTGCAAACTATACATTTATTCTTTCAAAATATGTAGAGTTTGTAGCTGTTTTTTAATGCCTTAATTATGGTTTACGGATTATAATCGTATAATCATATATATTACAGATATTTATGACTTTAATATTCTTCAGGATGGTGGAACATATGAAGCAAATAAAAAAAATAAAAGGTGTTAATCTTGGGGGGTGGCTTGTTCTCGAGAAATGGATAGATGAAATGCCATTTAAAAATACATATGCAGAAGATGAAACATGGCTTGCAAGAGAATTAAATCAAAATGAATTAAAGGAAAGATTAACAAAACACCGAGAAACTTTTATTACAGAGAAAGATTTTAAAATAATAAGTGGAAAATATGGTCTAAACATGGTAAGAATTCCTGTTCCGTATTTTATATTTGGTGATAGAAAACCATTTATCGGATGTGTCGAATATTTGGACAAAGCATTTGATTGGGCAAAAAAATATAAGCTTAAGATTATTATAGATCTTCATACTGCACCTTTTGGGCAGAACGGATATGATAACGGAGGAATAATGGGTGTTTGTAAGTTTCATAAGAACCCTAAAGAGGTTTCGTTTGTAATATCTGTTTTAAGAAGGCTGGCAAAACGGTACGGTAAAAGAAAGGCATTGTTTGGCATAGAGGTATTAAATGAACCTATTGGTCAATTGGCATTTGCCACATCTCCTACTAAAAACAGAGCAAAAGATAAAAAAGAAGCATATGGATCTTCCGGAATACCTATTTCGTTTCTTAAAAGGTTTTATATTAATGCTTATAAGGCCATAAGGGAGTATATGCCTGTTAGTAAAGCTGTTATATTTCATGATGGTTTTAGGTTAGAAGCCTGGAGAGATTTTTTTGTAAGCAATAATATGAAAAATGTTTATTTAGACTCACATTTTTATCTTTCTGCAATGGAAAGTTTTATCCCATTTCACAACAAACAATTTTTATCGGTTATAAATATATTAAATCCGTTCAAATGTGTGAATAAATATGATAAAACTAAATCCAATGATGATTATATGCAGTCTGTAAGCAATATTATCCCATATAAGTCAATGATTTATCACAAGATTTATATTGCCATTGAGAAGTTGAGGATAAAATTAGCAAGTATATATACACCATTAATAATAGGCGAATGGTGTATAAGCGTCTCATATGCCAATGACGCAATATATTTTTGCAGAGATAGAGTTAATCATATTCTTGGTACAAATTATAGTGAAAGAAAATTTCTTATTGCATATGAAAATAATGAATCTGTAAGAAGATTGGTAAATAAGGAAAAAAGGAAGAGATATAGACAAATTTATAAACTCCAAACAGATGCATGGAATATTTCGGCGGGGAACATATATTGGAATTATAAGATTGCAAATGATAATAATCACCCCACAAATATGCATTGGAAAAATGCGTGGGATTACAGGAGATGTAAGAAAAATGGGTGGATTTGAGACGTCAGCTATAATTTGATTATATAATGTTGTGATATTTATTAGATGGTTATAAAGTCATAGAATTATTAAGTTAATAATACAAAAACCTCTGTATATACAGAGGTTTAATTATATATAAGTGATTTTAATATTGTATAATTTTTTTAAAAAATTCAAATTGGATCGGTTACATTAGAATCGTATTTGAGATAGGCCGATTAAAGATATTGCAATTTACGAAAATATGATTTTTACATAAAAGAAATGTCGAAAGGGTTTATTGTAAATGTTTTTATAATAATACAACTGTAAGGCTTGCGAAAAAATGCAATCTAAGTATAAACTAAGTATGCTAAATAATACCATATTGGAATAAGAATATAAGTTATACGGCAAAGGAAAGGAAACAGCAGTGAGCAGGATTGTATTGGCGCTCGGTGGAAATGCACTTGGCAACACACCTACAAAGCAGTTGGAGCTTGTTAAGGACACTTCCAGAGCAATAGTGGATATCGTTGAGCAGGGAAATGAAGTAATCATAGTCCATGGTAACGGACCTCAAGTAGGCATGATACATTTGGCTATGGAACTCGCATCTTCAGAGGACGAAAAGATTCCTATGATGCCGTACCCTGAGTGTGGAGCCATGTCTCAGGGATACATTGGCTATCACCTTCAGCAGGCAATCGGATACGAACTTGAAATAAGACATATTAATAAAAATGTTTCTACAATAATCACACAGGTTATTGTAGATGAAAAGGATGAAGCATTTAACAATCCTACAAAGCCGATTGGAAGATTTTATACAAAGGAAGAGGCTGAAGATTTAGCAGCTTCTCACGGTGCCATTTATGTTGAGGATGCAGGACGTGGATACAGAAGAGTTGTAGCTTCACCTAGTCCAAAGGAAATCGTGGAACTTCCTACTGTAAAGCAGTTAAGTGACCTTGGAAATATCGTTATTACTGTAGGTGGTGGCGGTATACCTATTATAAGAACTAAAAAAGGACCTAAGGGTGTTATGGCTGTTATCGATAAGGATAAGTCAGCATCACTTCTTGCAAAGGAGCTCAATGCAGATGTTCTTATGATTCTTACAGCTGTTGATAAGGTATGCCTTAACTACGGCAAAGAAAATGAAGAAAAATTAGACTGCATGACAGTTGGTGAAGCTGCAAAATATATCGAAGAAGAGCAGTTTGCAAAGGGAAGCATGCTTCCTAAGGTTACTGCGTGTATAGATTTTGTTACAAGCGTGGAAAATGGAATTGCATATATCTGTGCTCTAAGCGATGCAAAGAATGCACTTGAGGGCAGAACTGGGACTAAGATTGTAAAATGATATTATGAAAGACTGGCGGCATATGATTATAAGAAAAGCTGTAAATGAAGATATCCCTGAATTAATAAGACTTCTTCATCAGGCAAATTATGTACATTCATCAAAAAGACCTGATATTTTCAAGAGAAATATCACAAAATATACTCCTGAGCAGATTGAAGGAATTATAGCAAATAAAGATGCTCCTATATTTGTTGCTCAGAAAGAAGACAGAAAGGGTGAGCCGATTCTCGGTTACGTATTCCTTCAGATTGGTGAGTTTAAGGACGACCAGAAAATGTCTGACAGAAAATATGCTTACTATGATGATGTATGCGTGGATGCTGAAGCAAGAAGAATGGGAGTTGGAAAGGCACTTATGCAGTATGCTGAGGATTACGCAAAAGAGTGCGGATGCTACAATATCGAACTCCATGTATGGGAGTTAAATCCCGGAGCTTTAGAATTTTATAAGGATTTCGGCATGGTTCCACAGTATACTTCCATGGAGAAGGTTCTTAAGTAATATTAAATTACATTTTTGCATGTGATTTTACATATTAATGGATAAGTGAGTAACGGGCACTTATCCATTTGGTGTGTGTATGCATTTAAGTCATATACATATTATTTATGTTGTATATGACTTATTGCATTGACATATATTTATAATTGCTTTAATTTATAAATGTAATATAAATATGACCTTGTAAAGGGGAGTAGCTTGCATAAACGCGAGTTTATGTTTATTAGATCGTCAACGCGGCATAAAAGCCCGGTCAATAAATAATTAGCGAGACTTTTACATAATTTCAGTTTTATTTCCCAAAGTGGAATTTAATTGAAATTATGTGGAGGTCTCGTTTTTTAGAAAGGTTTGAATTATGATATTTGTTCAATTTCTTTTATTAGCATTAGGTTTCGCCATGCTTATCAAGGGTGCCGACTGGTTCGTAAGTGGTGCGGCCGGAATTGCTACAAGATTCGGAATTCCGCAGATAGTTATAGGACTTACAATCGTTGCCATGGGAACAAGTGCTCCTGAGGCAGCGGTTAGTATTTCATCATCTGTAGGCGGAAGTGCTGATATTACAATAGGAAATATTGTAGGTAGTAACATTCTCAACATCCTTATTATTCTCGGTATTACGGCAACGATGGTTCCAATAGCGGTTGCAAGAGGAACAATTAAAGTTGAAATTCCTTTTATGATAGCTATAACAGTAGTGCTTTTGTTGTTAGGTTTGGATGGCAATATTACATTTGTTGATGCTCTTATACTTTTAGGATTATTTGCGGTATATATGATTTATCTGTTTAGACAGGCTAAGCGAGGGAAAAGTGTGGAAGAAGACCTACCGGAAGAACATCACAGAAAGCCTAAGGGTATTTTAGGATTGATTATACTTACAGTAATCGGTGTTGTGGTTATCATCTTCGGAAGTCAGATTACTGTTAATTCAGCAACTGAAATTGCAAGATTCTTCGGTGCCAGCGAAAGGTTCATCGGACTTACCGTAGTAGCCTTGGGTACATCTCTTCCTGAATTATTCACATCTGTAACTGCAGCTAAAAAAGGCAATGCTGATATTGCTATAGGTAATATTGTAGGAAGTAACATCTTTAATATATTATTTATTGTCGGAATTTCTGGACTTATAACAACTATTCCTTTCGCTTCGTCATTTATAATAGATACAATTATAAGTATCGGAGCAAGTGTATTGCTGTTGGTATTCTGTCTAATTAATAAAGCTCTAAGAAGATATGCAGGAATTATCTTCCTGATCGGCTATACAGCATATTTTATATATCTATTAAATTGATAAGTTCACATTTGCAAAGGAAAAATATAAATATGAATATTTGTAAAGAATGTAGAGATAAATTGTATATATCTTCATAAGGAGAGGAATTATGATAATAGTTAATACAGATTAGATTTCGGGGAAAAATCTTGAAACGATAGGACTTGTTCAGGGAACGATGGTCCAAAAGCAAACATATTGGAAGAGATTTTGCTGCCAGCTTTAAAGGGCTTGTAGGTAATGAATCAAGAAATGTTGCTATTCAAAGAATGATTGAGGAAGCACAGCGATTAGGAGCTGATGCAGTTGTAAATGTAAAATTTGGAACTTCATCTATCGTTCAGGGGGCTGCTGAAGTTATTGCATACGGAACTGCCGTAAAATTTATTTAAGTTAATATAATAATATAAAAATATACATAAAAAATACCCTTTCC
>CBCTZG010000076.1:0-13897 GCA_965151315.1 uncultured Clostridia bacterium | reverse complement strand
ATGTGCAAAGCCAGATACGGAGTATCCGACAGGAGAAAATTTCTGGCGACAACATTTACCGCCTGCTGCTGGCGTTTGATCAGGTCTATGAAGCCGCCTCCGAGGTGGAGCGGAAGGAGTTCATGCGGGCGTTCATTGAGCGGATCGAATTGTTCCCGGAAAAGCAGCTGGACGGTAACTGGATCAGGAAGATCATCTTCAACTTCCCTGTTCCTGTAAATGGGACGGAAGTGAAAGAATTGCCCTTGGAAAATGAAACAATGGTCGAGACAATAGTGTTGCTACAAAAAGAAATCTTGTAGAAATCCTTAGATTTAGGCACTTTTCCCGCCATGTGGTGTTTGACGCAGAGGGTGATAAATTCCGCAATAAGCGATTAAGCGCCTGGTACAAAATTACAGTCGAGCTTCAGGAGTTTGCCGCGTTTGTCAGAAAAGGCGCTTCGGTATTGGAAGTATTTTAAAAGAAGATGATATCCCCTTGCAGTCCGTCTCAAGATTGCAGGGGATTTTTGCTCGATGCGGCAGAAATCTGTATAATTTGCATCTCTGGGAAAAAACTAACCCAAACATTGAAACCTTGGAGGGGATATACATGTCCATTGAATTTCGACCCAATGGCGACGGCACGTATGATTGTTATGTGCTGCATGGCAGACTGGATACGGAATTTGCGTCAGATTTTATGCATGGGGAAAAAGGAAGGTCTTTGCTGCGTCTGATTCAAAAAAGCGGGCTGACGGTCCGGACGGTTCGGCTGGTGTTAGCTGGCAGTCTGGTGCTGGCTATTCCCCTGGCGGCTATTGTGGCGGGCCAGGACGATGCCCGGTATGCCATGAGCTACGTATATTTTGGGTCGTCCAAGACCCAGATCCAAAACGTCCTCCGTTCAAAGGATACCCTTTCAGTGGTCTCGCCAAGCTATTTTGATCTGAACGCGGACGGCAGCCTGAAAATCAGCAATATCAGTAAGAATTTTATCAAGACTATGCAGGAAAATGGAATCCGTGTGGTTCCGTTTTTAAGCAATCATTGGGATCGGCAGTCCGGTGTGAACGCTTTAGGAAATATCGACCGGCTGGTGGCCCAGATCACGGCGGCTGTTGCGGAATATGGCCTAGACGGTGTGAACGTGGATATTGAAAACGTGACGGAAAAGCAGCGGGATCAGTATACGGAGCTGGTGCGCCGGCTTCGGCAGGCGCTGCCGGCAGAAAAGGAAGTATCTGTGGCTGTGGCGGCGAACCCTAAGGGGTGGAGCACCGGCTGGCATGGCTCTTATGACTACAAGGAACTGGGAAAATACGCCGACCACCTGTTTATTATGGCTTATGACGAGCACTACCAGGGCGGGGCGGCAGGCCCGGTGGCCAGTATTGATTTTGTCAGGCAATCCATTGAATACGCGCTCCAACACGTTCCCAGTGAGAAGGTGGTGCTGGGGATCCCCTTTTTCGGCCGGGTCTGGAACAGTGCGGGATCTGTTCAGGGGACGGGAATATCCATCAGTCAGATCGATACCCTGCAATCCCTGTATGGCGGGACGGTGACATATGACGCGGCGGCCGGCTCGCCCAAACTGGAGTTTACCATCGCGGAAGACGCACCTGCGTATACCCTGGTCGGAAAGGTACTGCCGCCGGGGACGTATACGGTTTGGTTTGAAAACAGCGATTCCCTGAAAGAAAAGCTGGCGCTGATCGGAAAGTATCATTTGAAGGGCGCGGGCAACTGGAGCGCAGGGCAGGAAACGCCGGATGTCTGGGAATATTATGAGCTTTGGCTCAATGGGAAATATTTTGCGGATATACACGGCCATTTTGCTAAAGATGACATTATCCGCATTACTGCGGACGGTATTATGAAGGGCGTTTCGGCCAGCGAGTTTGCGCCCCTTTCTCCGCTGACACGGGCCCAGGCGGCGGTGGTTTTTTCCCGGCTGCTGCAGCTGCCGGCCGGGGGTGGAAGCCAATATCCGGATATCGCGGGGCATTGGGCTGAATCGGAAATTCGCGGGGCCACGGCGGCAGGCCTATTCGAAGGCTACGAAGACGGGACGTTCCGGCCGGAAACAGCGCTGACCCGGGAAGAAGTGGCCGTTTTGCTGGCCCGGATGCTGGGGACGGAGGAAATAAGCCGGGCCGGGCGGACGTTCACGGATGTGGAAGCCGGCCGCTGGTCCTATGCGGAAATCACCGCCCTGGCAGAACTAGGCATTGTCAGTGGATATGAGGATGGATCATTTCTGCCGGAAAAAGCCATTAACCGAGGAGAAATGGCCGCCTTAGTCAACCGCGCCCGAGGACATATTTCCCAATAACCTGTTTTTCAAAAAAGCTCGTGGACAAGCCCATATGATTTGCAAATTGCCGCGAAATCGGGCTTCTGACAACGCCGCTGTTGTTTGCCGCGGACAGACCTGTTGAGGATTGGAAGCCAACAGGCAGAAGAGGGCCGGCTAACCGCTACTCCCATCGAAATAAAAAGTATATAAGAAGTACCCATTCTGTAAAAAAGACGACTATATTTCTTTTCCCGTGTTCCTGACGGAGATCAGCAGCAATATCCAGAATGGAACATCAAGCAAGAATCCCAAGGCAGGGCCAGGGGCAGCAGGTCTGGTATTCCACCGCCTGGAGGATCTTTGAACAGCCCACAAATACACAAAAAGAACCGGCGCGTCTGCGCCGGTTCTTTTTACTGCTGCTTGAAAGCAGTCCAGATGTTATCATAAATGGTGGCAGCCTCGCCCACATCCTTAATAAATTCCGTCTCGCCCAGAATCTCACTGGGGATATACAGTACTTGGTTGGATTTAAAATCCTCGGACAAGTATTCGGCCGACGCCTTGTTGGGACAGATATACATGATCTGCTCAGAAATCCGGGCGCCGATTTCCGCGTCCAGAATATAGTTTAAGAAAGTGTGGGCTGCGTCCTTATGGGGGGCATTTAAAGGAATAAACCAGCAGTCGATGCCGAAGCCCATTCCCTCTTTGGGATACACCACCTTCAGCTCCGGCCGGGCCGCCTGGGCCAGCAGGACCTGGGGCGTGAACATGTAAGCTACGCTGGCCTCGCCGCTGATGATAGCGTCATAGGGATTATTGTAGTCCAGCTTGTAGATGTTTGGCTTTAACTGGAACAGCTTTTCCTTAGCTTCTTCTAAAACCGCCTCGTCCGTTTCATTAAAGGATTTTCCCATGGTTTTCAAGGTGATACCGATGATGTTCCGGGCGTCGTCAATGGTGACGATGCTGTTCTCCAAGGATGGATCCCACAGGTCGCTGTAGCCCTGGATGTCCACGGAAACTTTCTCCGGGTCATAGATGATGAGCGGTGTGCCGGGGCCGTAGGGAACAGTATAGGTATTCTGGGGATCATAATATTGGCTCTGGAATACCGGGTCTATATTTTGAAAGTTTGGGATCTTGGAAGTGTCTAATTCTGCTAAAAGCCCTTTATTTCTGGCAATATCAATGATATAATCCGAACCGATCACTACGTCGTACTGACCGCCGTTGGTGGCTTCTAATTTGGAAAGCATTTCTTCGTTAGTATTAAAGTTTGACAGATTGACATGGATCCCGGTGGAATCCTGAAATTCCGCCAAAATATCCTCCGGGATATAGCCGTCCCAGGTTAAGATATTTAATTCCTTCGCGTCGGCCTCCGGCGTGTTTTCCTGGCAGCCGGACAGCAGGCCGGCGGATAGAATCAGCGTAAGCCCGATGGCAAGTATTTTTTTCATATTTCCCTCTCCTTTTTACAAAACAGATTTTGAATTTATATAAAACGGCCGGAGCCCGGCGCGTTAATTGGCCTTTTTCCGGAACAGACCCGAAAGGATCACGACAAAAAATGTCACAGCCAGCATAACCGTGCATAAGGCGTTGATCTCCGGGGTGACGCCCATTTTCAGCTGAGAATAGATTTTGACCGGCAGGGTGTTGGTTTCCGGCCCGGTTACAAAAAAGCTGATGACCACATCGTCTAAGGACATGGCAAACGCCAGGAAGGAGCCGGACAAAATTGCCGGTGTGATCAGCGGCAGGGTAATGTCCCAAAAGGCCCGCAGATCGGAAGCGCCCAAATCCCGGGCCGCGCCTGGAATCGCCGGGTCAATACCAGCCAACGCGCCTTTTACCATCATAAAAATGTAGGGTACGCAAAAGGCGCAGTGGGCAATAATCAGCGTCATCATACCGAACCGCATGCCCAGCATGGAGAAAAAGGATAAAAATGCCATCCCCAGGATGATCTCCGGAATCATGATGGGAATCAGGGACACGCTTTCCACGGCACCCTTTAAAAGGAATTTGGACCGGGCCATACCGACGGCGCCTGCCGTGCCGATCACGGCGGATATGCCGCAGCTGGCAATCCCTAAAATCAGGCTGTTTTTCAGGGTATCCAGCAGCACGGTGTTTTGAAATAACTTTTCGTACCACATCAGGGAAAACCCGGACCAGACAGTAGAAAGCTTGGAATTGTTAAAGGAAAATCCAATAACGACCAAGACCGGCAGATACATAATCAGCAGGACGATGGCCAGATAAATATGCGATGGTTTACACTTTTTCATAGCATCCCCTCCAAATCCTGGGTATTTGTAATCCGCCGGTACAGGCCGATGATCGCCAGGGTCATCAGCATCATAATCATTGCCAGCGCTGCACCAAAGGGCATATTCCGGGACTGCACCAGCTGGTTTTCGATTAAATTGCCCAACAGCATGATCTTACCGCCGCCCATCAGATCAGAGATGAAAAACAGCCCTACAGAAGGCACAAACACAAAGACAAAGCCGGATAAAAGCCCCGGCATAGTCAGCCGGAAGGAAATTGTCCAAAAGGCTTTCCAGCGGTTGGCGCCCAGATCCCGGGCGGCGTCAGTCAGTGTGGTATCCAGCTTTAGGGCGCTGGAATAAACCGACAGGATCATAAAGGGCAGCAGGGAATAGACCATGCCGAGGATTACTGCAGGCAGAGTATATAAAATCCGCAGCGGCTCTTGGATCAGCCCGGCGTTTAGCAGCGCACTGCTCAAAAGTCCCTGGGGCCGGAGGATGATCATCCAGCCATAGATCCGGATCAGGGCGTTGGTCCAGAACGGGATAATAACCAGCATCATGACAATATTCCGGGCCTTTGGCTTCAGCCGGGCCATGCAGTAGCCGAAGGGATAGCCGATCAGCCCGGTGATCAGGGTAGTCAGGGCAGCGGTTTCTAACGAGATTCCAAAGGTCTTTAAGTACACCGGGTCAAAAATCATTTTATAGTTGTCCAGGGTAAATTCCAGGTCCACCCCCCAGGTCACGTTCCGGGATAAAAAGCTGAGAACCAGCACATAAACCAGGGGCAGGATCACAAAGAATACGGTAAACAAATACAGGGGCAAAGCAGCCCAGGAAAATTTTCTCATTGTGCCGCCTCCTCCAAATCCACAATCACGCCGCTGTCCGGGCTGAACCGGACAAATACCCGGTCACCGGCATCGAAGGGGGCCTGGGCGTTGGGAGCGATGGCGGTGAGCACAGTCCCCGCCTTTGTTTCCAGGCGGCTCTTGATGAGCCCATTGGCGTATACGTTTTCTAAAACCGTGACAGGAATAGCCCCCTGCTGCGGTACTGTTTCTACAGACAGCTTTTCGCTGCGGACGGAAACCGTCAGCTGGGCGCCGGGGGCAAATGTCCTATCTGCGGCAAAGACAGAAAGCGGTGTGTCCTCCGCCAGCACAGTCAGCATGTTGCCGTTCTGCGACTGGACCCGGCAGGAAAGCAGGTTGCTCATCCCAACAAATTGGGCGGCAAAGGCAGTTTTGGGACGATCGTACACCTCCCGGGGGGTACCGATTTGTTCTAAACGGCCTTCATGCATCACAACAATTCGGTCAGACATATTCATGGCTTCTTCCTGGTCGTGGGTGATATAAATAAAGGTGATGCCCAACTGCTTTTGAATCCGTTTAAGCTCAGTCTGCAAATATTTGCGCAGCTGGAGATCCAAAGCGCCTAAAGGCTCGTCTAAAAGAAGCACATCCGGACTATTGACCGCCGCCCGGGCGATGGCTACCCGCTGCTTCTGCCCGCCGCTTAAAGTGTCGGGCATTTTTTTCTCAAAGCCGGAAAGCTTAACGATCTCCAGCATTTCCGCCACCTTCTGCCGGCGCTGTGCCTTGGGAACGCCTCGGATCTTTAAGCCATAGGCGACGTTTTTCGCTACATTCATATGGGGAAACAGGGCATAGTTCTGAAATACCGTGTTTACGCTGCGCTTATCCGGCGCTAGGCGGGTAATATCCTCACCGTTTAAGAACACCCGGCCGCTGTCCGGCGGCAACAGCCCGGAAATGATCCGGAGCATAGTGGTTTTCCCACAGCCAGAGGGGCCTAAAAAGGTAATAAATTCCCCCTTTTCCACAGACAGACTGATATTTTGCAGCACAGGTGTGCCGTCAAAGCTTTTGTTGATATTTTCTAATCTTAAAATTTCTTCATGCATATTCAAAACTCCATATTTACGGCGGCGCCGTATTTATTCATTGTAAAATGCAGGGATAAAGCTTTCCCCCACAGTCCCGCTTTCCTGGATAAAGGCGTTTTCTACGCCCAGCCCTGCGGCATAGTCCACCAGGGCTTGATAATAGGCCGCGCTCACCGGCCGGCAGAGCTCCGGGAACGGGCTGGCCTGGGGCAGGGGCGTATACTGGTTCATTATACTGATATATATGTCATTATGATATGTATTGTAAAGATAGTCTATGATCTTTTTGGAATCAAAAAGCCGCCCCGGCAAAAGCATATGCCGGACGATGATCCCCCGGCGCATGATCCCCTGACCGTCCAGAACCGGCCGGCCCACCTGGCGAAACATTTCGGCAATGGCGGCGGAGGCATGGGCAAAATAGCCGGGGGCATGGGAATACGTTTGCGCCAGTGCATCAGAAAAATATTTCATGTCCGGCAGGTAAATATCCACCCAGCCCGCCAAAAGCCGGATCGTTTCTACGGATTCATAGCCGCCGCAGTTGTAAACGATCGGGATTGTAAGCCCGGCGGCTTTTGCGGCGGCAAGGGCGCGGATGATCTGGGGTACATAATGGGTAGGCGTGACTAGATTGATATTTAAAGCGCCCCGGGCCTGTAAATCCAGAAAAATTTTCGAAAGCTTTGATTCCGTTATGGTTTTTCCCTTATGCAGGGTGCTGATTTCATAATTTTGGCAGTAAACGCACTGCATGGGACAATGGGAAAAGAATACGGCGCCGGAGCCGCCTTTCCCGGATATAGGCGGCTCCTCCCAGTAATGCAGGTCTGCCCGGGCGATTTTCACATCCCGGCCCGCGCCGCAAAAGCCGGTTTCGCCCAGAAGCCGGTTTACGCCGCACTGCCTGGGGCATAGGCGGCAGGTGGAGAGTAGTGACTCGTACATATTGGTTCTCCTCTGTCTTAGCGGATAGTCTACATTTTGAGTACATTATAGCATAAATTCTGCCGTTTTACAATTCTTATTTGAAAAAAATGAAGATAGACTTGAAAAAAAAGCAAGAATCCGCTATAATAGAAGAAACTGTGTGATTTTAACAGAAGAACTGTGGAAGGAACCGAATCATGGAAAAAAATCAGTTTATGCAAGAGGCATTTGGCGTATCCAGCCCGGTGCTGGCGTTGGCAGACGAAGCGGAGGAGGCAGTCCGGGGGCAGTTCCGGCGGATCGACGATATTGCCCAGCTTAACCAAATGCGGGTGATGAAAGCCTTTGCGGACAATCGGGTCAGCGAAGCCCATTTTGTGCCTACCACCGGCTATGGCTATGATGATTTAGGCCGGGATACGTTAGACGCGGTGTACGCGCAGGTTTTTGGCTGCGAGGACGCTTTGGTGCGCCACAATTTTATCTCCGGTACCCATACGATCTCTACAGCGCTGTTTGGCGTTCTGCGGCCGGGAGACAAGCTTTTGGCCGTTACCGGGAAACCGTATGATACATTGGAAGAGGTGATTGGTATTGCCGGGCGGCCAGGGGATGGGTCCCTGCGGGATTTTGGCGTTGCCTATCAGGAAATCCCTTTGGCGGCGGACGGGGAGCCGGACTGGGAACGGATCCGAGAAACGTTGTCCAAAGAAACCATCCGGGCGGCACTGATCCAGCGGTCCAAGGGCTATGGCTGGCGGCCTACCTACAGCGCCGAAAAAATCGGAAAGCTGACCGCATTTATTAAAGAAATTTCTCCAAAAACAGTTTGCATCGTAGATAATTGCTACGGCGAATTCGTCGATCCCCAGGAACCAACGGCGCTGGGGGCGGATCTGGCGGCCGGCTCGCTGATTAAAAATCCGGGCGGCGGCCTTGCGCCTACCGGCGGGTATATCGCGGGGAGAAGGGAATTGGTGGAGCTGTGCGCGTATAGGCTGACCTCTGTAGGGATCGGCAAGGAATGCGGCGCCAGCCTGGGCTTTAACCGAAGCCTGTATCAGGGGCTGTTTATGGCGCCGCATATTGTGGCCCAGAGTATCAAGGCGGCGGTTTTATGTGCTAAGGTTTACGAGAATTTGGGATTTTCGGTGGAGCCGAAAGCAGAAGAGGTACGGCATGATATTATCCAGTCGATTCGTTTTGAAGATCCCCAAAAGCTGATCGCGTTTTGCCAAGGGATCCAGCGGGGCGCGCCGGTTGATTCCTTTGTAACGCTGGAGCCGTGGGATATGCCAGGGTATCAGGATCAGGTAATTATGGCCGCCGGTGCATTTGTGCAGGGGGCGTCCATTGAATTCAGCGCGGACGGCCCGATCAAGCCGCCGTACACCGCTTATATGCAGGGGGGGCTTACCTACGAATCTGCTAAATTAGGGATCATTATGTCTGTTCAAAATTTAAAAAATAAAAATTTAATTTAGATATTGACAAACCCGGAAAAGTCTGCTATAATAATTTTCGTTGTGAGCGCGAGGGTGGCGGAATCGGCAGACGCGCACGTTTGAGGGGCGTGTGGTTTTTACCTTGCGAGTTCAAGTCTCGTCCCTCGCACCAATATTGCGGAATAGTGTAAGGGTAGCACTAGTGACTCTGACTCACTCTGTTCGGGTTCGAATCCTGATTCCGCAGCCACGAAAGCCACTCTGGTGGACGCAAAAAACCGCTTAGGCAATAGCCTGAGCGGTTTTTACGTGTCTTTATAATTTAGTACGGTAATTGTGCACTCTATTTATAGTTACGGCAGTTATACAGTAATCGCCATTCTTTATTCAATGCGGATTTTCTCTTCCCTACAGGAAGGAGAGATGAAGACAAGCGGGAAAATAAAACTGACACCACTGGAAAAGCGATGTCAGTTCACTGCTTACAATTTCACATTTTCTGCCATAAAGCTTTTTATGCTGCCCATAGACAGCGTTTTTGACCGACGTTAGGCCCGGATTGTCAGCGGTATACCGGCGTCTAAATATATGGACTGTTTTTGCCGGTTATAATCCACCAACACTTCCTGGTCAATCGGCGAGGTCAATGTATAAGCGGTCAGCTTACCTTTCTGCCAGCAAATGTCGACGGCAATGCTGCCCGGCGCCAGCAGGCCTCGGATCTCTCCGGCCGGGAACTGCTTTGGCAGCGCCGGCAAAATGTACAGGCAGTCATCGTGATACTGTAAGAACAGGTGCGCGATCCCGGCGGTAATGCCGAAATTGGCGTCAATTTGGAATGGCGGATGCCCAGCGAACAGGTTCAGATAGGTACCGCCCCCGTCGCCAGTGCAGCGGATTGTCCGCTCGTCAATATACCGCAGCTGGTGGTCTAAAAGGCTGGCGGCATGATCCCCGTCAAACAGGTGCGCCCAATGGATCATTTTCCAGGCCAGGCTCCAGCCGGTGCCCTCGTCGCCCCGCAGTTCTAACGAGCGGCGGCAGGCCTGGGCAAGCTCCGGGGTACTCTCGGGCGTAATGCGCAGCCCGGGATGCAGGCTATATAGGTGGGATACGTGCCGGTGGTTTGGATCCTCCTCTGGATATTCCTGATCCCATTCTAAAAGCTGGCCTTTGCTGCCGATGGTAAACGTATTCAGCTTCGGAAGTACAGCAGATAGGTCGTCTAACAAAGGCGCGTCAGTTTGTAAAAGACTGCCGCAGTGGATACACATGGAAAATAAATCCATAAGAATCCCCTGGGTCATCGTGGAATATGGGGCTAAAACCACAAAATTCCCATCGACCAAATAGGCGTTTTCCGGCGAGGTGCCTGGGGAGAAAATCAAATGCCCTTGATATTCAATCAGCTGGGCGCGATAAAACTCCACAGCCTCCCGGATGGTGGGGTAAGCCGTATCCCGCAGGAAATCCATGTCCTGTGTATACAGAAAATATTCATACAGGTGCCGGCAGAACCAGGCGCCAGACATATTCCAAACGGCGAACCGGCAGCTTCCCGGCTGTTTTGCCCCCACCGGGGTGGTATGGCCCCAGATGTCGCTGTTGTGATGGCAGACAAAGCCGGGAGCCTGGTAAAAATCCTTGGCGGTCTGGCGGCCGGTATCCCGGATTTTTTCGATTAAATCATGCAAAGGCGCGCAGCATTCCGGCAGATGGCAGATCAGTGCAGGCCAGTAATTCATCTCCGTATTGATATTGACGGTATAATTGGAGCTCCAGGGGGCCTGCAGCTCTTCGTTCCAAATTCCCTGCAGGTTTGTAGCCTGTGTGCCGGGACGGGAAGCGGAAATGAGCAGGTAACGGCCAAAATTGAAAACTAATTCGTAGAATTTCAGATCTTTGTGGCTTTGCTTTAACCTGTCCTCGGTGGACAGGGGCGAAGCCGGGGCGTCCAGGGTCAGGCGCACCCGGTTATACAGCGCGGAGAAATCCGCGGTATGGGCGGCCCAGAGCTGATCCCAGCCTTTTTGCGCCGCCGCGTCCAGCAAGGCGGCTGCTTTACTGGAAAAATCCTTGTCCGGCGCGGCGCTGTGCGCCGCATAATTTGTGGTGACCGTTATATAGATGGTGGTTTCTGTGGCCCCGCGGCACACAAGACGATGGTCCTTGGCGGATAAAGCGCCGTTGGTGACGGCCCGGAACATTGCCGTAAAGCGGATGCTGCCGCCGTCGTACCGGATCGGGTTGTCGGTTGTATGGTAGATTGGGTCTAAGTGGGACGGCGCCTCTCCCTGGATAAGCAGCGTGTTTTTTGAGACAGAAGCCGTGTACCGCAATTGTGAATCTGCCCACAGAGAAATATCTGCGGGTTTGCTGGATTCCAGACGCAGGCAGAAGCACTGATCCGGATAGGAGATAAACGCCTGCCGGCAGTATTTCACGCCGTCTTGGCAATACGTGACCTCTGCAGCGGCTTCATCCAGACGCAGGCTCCGGCGGTATCCCGTGGGGGCGGTTTGGCCGGTTTTGATATATAGATTCCCTAATGGCAGATAATTTTGTACCCAAGGGTTAGAAAACCCAGATTCTAAAAGAGCCTCTGCCGCTTTCGGGCGCCCTTCTAAAACCAGCTTCCGCGCTTCCTGATGAATTGCCGGCGAGCTTGGCTTATAAGTTTTCCTGGCAAAGGTGCCAGACCACAGAGTATCGTGATTCAAGGAAATTTTTTCAATATCTGTTTTCCCGTAGACCATCGCCCCAATATGGCCGTTGCCTAACGGCAGCGCCTCGTTGAAATTATCCGCAGGGGATGTGTACCAGACCAAATTTTCCATAACATGTCTCCTTTCCCTTTTCTAATTGGATAGGTACATTGTAGCATACCTAGTATTAGATTACAAGAGATAAAAGGAAAACACACGGGAATTTTGGGGCTTGACAGCAAGGCGGAATTGGAATATAATCAAGCTGCTTGGATGCCGCTGTGTACAGGCAGAAAGGATGGGAACAAGATGATTAAGCTGAACAAGGGAGATGTGGTGGTATTTTCCGGGGATTCCATCACGGACGGGAACCGGGGAAGAAGCATGGACTGTAATCACATTATGGGCCATGGCTACCAATATATGTTAGCCGGCCGGATGGGCGCGGAAAACTTGGCGGCTATGCCTAAATTTGTGAACAAAGGATATTCCGGCGAAACTGTAGGGCAGGTTTACGCAAAATGGAACCGGGATGTACTGCAATATAAGCCGGCGCTGATCAGTATCCTGCTGGGCACGAATGACGCGGAGCAGGGGATGCGTTTTATACCGGATGATGGAATCGTGGAAAAATATCTGAGGCTCTACCGAATGCTTTTGGAGGATACCAGGCGGTATTTGCCGAAAACGAAAATTGTAGTCTGCGAGCCGTTTTTCAAGGCCGTCGACAATCGGGATCATCCCTATGCCAGCGCGCCGCACCCAATTTGTGAAGAGGATTTTCCGCTTCCAAACCGAGGATTTACCGAAAGTATGCTTTCCGCCAGGACAGCCATCATCCGGAATATGCAATCTGGGCTCCGGCAGCTGGCCGCGGAGCTTTCCTGTATTTTTGTGCCGCTGCAGGCGGTTTTAGATCAGGCCGCCCAGGAAGCGGAAGGGGAATATATCCTGTGGGATGGCGTACATCCCACGGTGGTGGGGCATCAGCTGATTGCCCGGCAATGGTATCAGGTTGTTTCAGAAGAGCTATGAGTGGATACAGCAAAAGACGGAGGCGCTTCCCTCCGTCTTTTTTGCTTTATAAGCCATATTGGGTATACAGATCCAGCAGGGCCTTATAATACTGCTTCCAGCCCAGGGATTCCCGATAGGTCACGGTTTTTGTTTTTCCCTCGGCTTTCAGGCGGGCTATGGTATCCAGCAGATCCGCGTATCGCCGGGCAACGTCGTTTTGCATAGCCGCATAGGCCGCCAGCCGTTCCTGGTCATTCATGACAATCCTCCTCTAACCAGTAGCGCATGGTGTGCATGGCCGGGGTGAATCCTTCCCGCAGATAAAGCTGGTATGCCCGGATGTTTTCATGCAGGACGTTCAGCTCCACATAATCAAGTCCCCGGTCCCGGGCCCAGGCCTTGACTGCGGCAAGCAAGGCGGTGCCGGTTCCACGGCTTCTTTCTCCGGGCGCTACCACTAAATCCATTAGATAAGCATATGTATGGGGAACCAGGCAATGATAGGGGGGTGTCTTCTGCTGCTGGACAACCGCGATCCCCAAAATCCGGCCTTCGGTTTCGGCTAGCAAAACGGCGGATTCCGGGCCGGCGATCATCGCGCGCAGAAAATCCTTATCCTGCCGGGCGGCCTGGAACACGGACGGCTGCAGAACATGCATCTCCGTGAACAAAACGGGATAGAGCCTGTCGATCTGGTCGATATCCGTTTCTTGAGCTGTGCGAATTTCCATCATCAATCCCTCCTTTTTTCAATCATATCATAAATTTAGACAAAATACAAGAACAGCTTCTCTTTCCCTGTACAAAAAGGGAACTGTTTTTCCGTCTACTTTATTGACATTGATCCACGCGCATATTATAATGGATATGTATGACAGAGTAATTTTGCTGGATATGAACGCCGATTGGTCCGATCTGGGAATACTTTGTACTAATGAATAAATTAAAATCGATTTAGAAAATGGGAGGATGAATGATGTCGAAAAGAATACATTTGATATGTAACGCACATTTGGACCCAATATGGCAATGGGAATGGGAGGAAGGAGCGGCAGAAGCGCTTTCCACATTCAAAATAGCGGCAAGCTTTTGTGAAGAGTATGACAACTTTGTTTTCTGTCATAATGAAGCGCTTTTATATCGGTGGATAGAAGAATATGACATGCCTTTGTTTCGGAAGATACAGAAACTTGTAGAGCGCGGCAAATGGCATATTATGGGCGGCTGGTATTTACAGCCGGACTGCAATATGCCCTGCGGCGAAGCGCTTGTCAGACAGATAAGCGAAGGAAGGAAATATTTTAAAGAGAAATTCGG
>CBCTZG010000075.1:0-14032 GCA_965151315.1 uncultured Clostridia bacterium | reverse complement strand
GAACAAACCACAATTCCTTGATGTTATCACGTATGGCGTCACACTGACTTCTGATTTCTTCTTTTACCGTTCCAAAAAAGACGTCAAAATCTGCGCATGTTTCTAAATCCCGGTGTAAGCATACATCCACTGCCTTCGGAAAAGACATTGCGCCAATATTTGCCATATCGGCGCCGTATTTTGGGATGATAAATTCCCAGCATGCGGCAACCACATAGTCCCGTGCGTCCGCTTCATCATAGCCCAGCCGGCGCAAACCGTCGATCACTACGTCGTCATTGGAATACTGGGGGAACCCCAGCCCGGCCTTTGTCAGCTGGCTCCCCAGCTCATATACAAACAGCGGCGTACTTCTGCTCACCCGCAGATTAATTTTTGGATCAATCAGGCAGAGGTTCCTGCTGGCCCGGAGACAGAACTCCGACAGAAGGTTAAACGCCTCCTTCCCATCACGGTCAATACCGCCCAGTACCATGCTCTGCCCGTTGTCGCCCTGCTGAACCCCCGGATACAGGTCGCTGTCTTTGTTGAAGGAAAGAAAAAAGTCCTCCAATAGTATAAGGGCTGTTTCTTCCGTATACAAGCCCCTTTCCATATCTGCCTGCAAATATGGATACATGTATTGATCAAACCGTCCTATCGTCACATGGTAATTCCCCTCCAGCCACAAGGCAAAATGGACAATCCTGAATAGTTGCAGCGCTTCCCGGAAATTCGCGGCGCCATGATAGGGGGCGCGGGCCAACGTATCCGCAATATCCATACGCCCCTGCCTTTTGGCCTCCGCGCAATAACGCTCCACGAGATCCAGCAGGGCGTCAATCATCCGCCGCGCAGGTTCGTCCGCCCGGTCCCGATAATACAATAATCCATTTTTGATTACTCCGGCATAGTCAGGTGATAAATTCGAACGATAGCCAAGTTCATGAATAAAGTGTTTTTTCTTTATTTCTGCCCACTCCTCCGGCGTAAAGCACTCCGGCAGCGTTTTCACTGTCCTGATAAAGCATATTCTTTCTTCCGGTAAAATGATGGGGGTTTCCATGCGGGCAATGCGTACAAACCGCTCCGCCATCCGTTCTTCCGGCAAAAGCCCCCTTTCCCGGAATTCCTCCGCCCAGTTTTCGCATATGTCACGTCTGAACTGGTGATGTTTTTTTGCTAAAATATATGTCAGCAAATTTTCCAAAGTCCTCAGCCTCCATTACATATTCGTTTCTGAATTGCCGATCCTATCCCTTAACTGCCCCGCTGGTAAGCCCCGCAATGATAAACTTGTTTCCAATGGCATAAGCAATCAAAACCGGTATCAGGGCTATTGTCGAACCAGCCAGCATGAGGTTCCACGATGAAGCCGCTGCGCCGCCGCTGTTTTTCAGCGCGACAATGCCGACAATCAGCGTTTGCTGATCCGGGTTTCCAATTGTAAAAATAGTCGGCATAAGATATTCGTTCCAGGAGGATTGAAAAATCAACAGTGCAATCGTCGCCATAATCGGCTTTAAAAGCGGCATGATAATCCTAAAAAAAATCCCGGCAAACCCGCATCCGTCCAACGTCGCCGCCTCGTCTAGTTCCTTTGGCAGAGAGGTGATATAGCTTCTCACCAGCAAAATGTTGACAATGCTCACACTGAAGCATTTAATCAAAATGAGTCCCCATAGCGACTTGTTTAATCCAATTGCATTTAAAATATCAAGCAGCGGATAGACCGTAATACTTCCCAGTTGTAAAAACATTGTCGCAGAGAACAGTGCCAATATGAATTTTTTTGTTTTGATCTTACTGCGGGCAAACACGTATCCGGCCATAGAAGACGTCAGCAGAATGGCAAATACATTGACAAGCGTATAATATGTACTGTTCCAAAACATCGTCCGGATATTCAGCACATCCGAATTCCATGCCGTCTTATAGTTCTCCAAAGTGAATTCCCTTGGCCAAACAGAAGCCGGATAAGCGAGGATTTCCGAATTGGACTTAAAAGAGGCCGCAATGGTATAAAACAGCGGGAATATCGTAAACACCAAAATTATAAGCAAAAATACGTAGGCTACCGCCGCCTTTAAAATGTTGCTCTTCTTCATGGTTTTTCCTCCTCAATACTGCGAAATTTTATTGGACAGCCGCATATATATAAGGGAAACAAATGCGAAGATGACGGCGGTGACAACCGCCAGAGCGCATCCATACCCGATATTCACGCCCACATCCGCAAACCCAGGGACAAAATTACTTGTCAGGTATGGCATAACGGTAAAGGTCTGCCCGCCAGGTGCGCCATTCGTCAGAACAAGAATCAGGTCGTTTGTTTGCAGGGTGCCCACCATGGACAGCAGCAAAATCGTCTGCGCAACAGGCATAATCAGGGGAATCGTAATCCTGAAGAACACTGTGACGCCGTTTGCCCCGTCAATTTTTGCACATTCGTATACATCAGCCGGGACATTCTGCAGCGCCGCGAGAAAATACATCATATTAATCCCCAGGGTCTGCCATATGGATGCAAGGACAAGCACCACCATTGCGGTGTGCTTCTGCGAAAACCAGTCTATATTTTCTTTTATAATGCCAAATTCCTTCAAAATGCCGTTAATTACGCCGAAATAATCAAATATGTTGGAAAAAATAATGCCAACAATGGCAACGGATATGATTGTAGGCAAAAAATAGAGCATCCTGAAGGCATTTTTCCCCCGCAGCTTACTGTTCAAAACAACAGCAATGATTAATGCAAGAGGCAGCTCCAGCGGGATTTTAAGTATGGCAAACAAAAATGTATTTGCCAGCGCTTCCCAATACCCGGTATCCCTGGTGAACAGCGTAATAAAATTCTGCCATCCCACAAATATTGTATGCGTACTGTTGCCGTCATAGCTGTACCAGGCAAGCCGCACGGCCCAAAACAACGGGTATGCAATGAGTACGCAAAACCCGATGATTTGCGGTAAAAGCATTAAATAAGACTGCACCACCATACCCCTGTCGCGAATTCCCCGTTCTTTTTTTCTCTTCACAGACATCATCCTCCATAAGGGCTTGACGGAAGAATTAATTTAAAGCGTTCTTCCGTCAAACCGTACAAAACCTTACTGTTCAATCCTTGTGTTGTAATCTGGATCAAGATAATCCTCAATCGTTTCATCCGGATGCGCGTCATAATACCGCTTCAGCGCATTGTTGATGCTTGTATTATAATTCGCCACAGCCGTTTGTGGATCGGTCCTCCCCGTCCAAACCTCATTGATAAAAATATCGCCCAACTTGGATTCCCCCGCCATATCGACGTTTGGCGTAACCGGGTTTGTCGCTGATATGCTGATCATACTGGCAAATTCAGCCCATCCTTTTTTATCTGCGTTTGGTGTAATCCCTTCAATTATTGTATCATTCCACGGCATGTACAGGCATTCCTGATAAAGCGCCTGATAAAGTTCGTCGCTGGTGAGGAACTTATATGCCTCCATCAGCTTTTCACCGCCAACTGTTTCAACCGAAGCCGCATTAATGATATATTGTGAATCCACAGCCATTCTCTGTTTATACCGATCGCTGGGGTTCGCCACCGGCAGCGGCGCTACGCCCCAGTCGCATTTTGCGGGGAACTGGTCATTCAGAACGCCCACGTCAAAGGAAAAGCCCACCTTCATGCCGACCATGCCTTCTGCAAACAGCGCCCGTGCCCTGTCGTTGTCAATGCTGTCCGCCCCGGGATAATAGCTTTCATCCTCTTTGATCCCGAGGATCGTTTCCATGACTGGGATAAATTTTGTATAGTCAAATTCGCCCTTAACGGGATCCCATCCATAGTGCCCGGAATTAACCACGCTTAAAAATTCAACATCGCTTTGTACCCAGCCGCTTCCCCATTTTATTGGGAAAATGATGCCATATTTATTTTCTTCTCTATTGGTGAGAAGCTTTGCAGTCTCCCTCATCTCTGCCAGCGTCTCCGGCGGCTTTGCTTCCCCGTTTTCATCCACAATGCCCGCTTCAACAAACATGTCCTTATTATAAATCAGCCCCATTGTTGTGCTGGTGGCAGGCACAGTATATGTTTTCCCGTTATAGATATGCTTCCACTTCTGCAAATTCCCCTGATATTTTTCCAGGAATTCCGTTCCCCCGGGCAAATCCTCAAATGCTGCGATCTGCCCATTAGCGGCAAAGGACATTGTCCCGGCCGTGGTGCTTTGGGCAAACAAGTCCGGCGCCTGGTTGGACGCCATCGCCAATTCCAATACCTGCCCATAATCCCCGGATTTAACCTCGTATACAATTTCAATGCCCTTTTCCTTGCCTTCCCCCGCGTTATATTCTTCAATCAGGCTTGTGTAAATATCCTTGCTGTGCGAATCCGGAGACCAGACCGTAATCGTGGTTACCGCGCCGCCCTGCTCCTGGGTTTTCTGTGTACAGCCCGCCGCCATCGGAAGGCATACTGCAGCCGCCAGCAGGACTGATAAAATTCGTTTCATGTCCCTCGACTCCTTTCCAATTTAACAGATTAAAAATTATAGCATATAAACTGCCTTAGCTGTCCATAACTGTCGACAATTGCGAAGATTTTAGAGGATTTCGCCGTCCCATAGGTATATGCCCCCTTCAAGTCGCTCTCCAGGGCGACGCGTATATCGGGCTTTCCATTTGTGGCGTCATACAGGATTGCGCCCCCCTGAACAACTGCCGTGTTATCAATCCAAGGCAGCAGCATCTGTTTTTCCCGGATCTGGCCGTCGGTTGCCCCCATCTGGAGGATCAAAAACCGGTTCTCATAGCCGTAAAGCTCACCGAAATAAATCGGCTGTGCCCTGGAAACGCCGGCAACCGAATCGCTGAGGATCTCCGAGGCAGACGGGATGGTGTCCGCAGAAATCGGAATGCCTCCTATGGTAACCGGCGTGGCCTCCATAACCGTATCTCCCACGCCCTTGAGCAAAACAACGTCGCCCTTTTTACAGGTCTCAAAAGCCCCGCGCCCGTCGTCGTAATACGTCCGTTCGTTCAAACCGGTTACAACCGTTGCCGCCATAACAGGGAGTTCATCCTCATCCAAAACCCATGTCACATCTTTAATCATTACCGGATACGCTTGCGTCCCCTGCACCCTTATCAGGTCAAGCGACGCGTTTGTATACACCACCGCGAGCTCAGGCGCTTTAAAAGTCCCCGCATCGTATACGTCCATGAGCTCATTTGTCATTTCCGTTGTGTTGGCAAGCACCTGGTAGTCGCTGTCATCGTTCCCTTCTTCGACGCTGGGCACACGGAATATCAGCTTAGGCTGCTGATAAATAACGCCGCTGGTTCCGCTTGCGAGCCCATAGAGCGACGCCCGTTCCGTTGTATATGCCGTTCTGGCCGCTTCCCGGGTAAGCATATCGTATTCCGTGTCCCCCGCCGGGCGGACAGACTGCGTAACCACCTGCAGCTCTGATATGGTTTCTTCATCCTGTTGCTTATATTTTACGGGCTGCGATATCGTAAAGCTATCATCCAGCAGCTGCGCACTCACAGATAAAACATCGATCGCTTCCTCCGCATCACGGTAGGCCTTTCCGTTGATTCTAATTTTATCCTTCGTATCAAACCGTTTGACTTCTCCGGTGGCTGTCATCATTTTCAGCTGTAAAGCGTTTTCTTCTTCCGTGCGGTACCCACGGATCAGATATCCGTATTGCCAGCCTGTGATTACACTTGTGTCCTGTTTGGCCGCCACCGCCTTCCCGGCTGCGTCCAGAAGGATGGTGCAGGCCATTCCGATTGAAACGTTGGCTTCATCCAAAAAATTCCCCGCTGCTTTTTCATAGGTATTGCCGTCAATAAGGATTGTTTCCCTTCCCTCCGCCGTCGTACCAAAGCCCGTGACCGTCCCTGTTACCGTCTCCGTGGAAATAACGGCGCGGATATATTCCGCGGTATCCGCCGGCACCCTGTAGCCCATCCAATCTGTATATTGGTCGGCATACAAGCTGACAATGGCGTCAGAGGGGATATTAGAGAGATTGATCTGCGTGACCGGATTCCCATCCGCATCCAGCATGCCTTCTATCGACGCATTATATACGATCTCCTTCCCTGTGGCGTCATAAATGTAAAAATCAGTCTCAGACGGGTCGATTTTTATTGCCGGGAGATTATAATACGGCGTCAGGATAATCGTATCGCCGTCGCTGACAACGCTTTGCAAATAAATATTTTCATAAGACTCAATCCGCACAATGCTATACGTTTTCGTCCCATTACTGATTAGGACAATCCCGCCTTTTTGAGGCAAAAAATCCTCCTCCGTATACTTTCTCAGCACCCGGTCGTTATATATCACGCTGTGGCCCACTGCAATTTCCAAGGTCCTGTCACGGTTTCCGTCCTGATACGTCAAAATATAGTTCTCATAGGACAAAATATCCTCCGCATCAATCTGGACTGTCTTGACAGATCGATTCAGCGCCATATACAGGATGGTTTTATCGCCGTTTTCGTCAACATAATAATAATCCGTCAAACAACCGAGATAGGATGAATAATCCCTGCCGCCTGTAAAAAACGTCTCCGAACCGATTTTTATCGTGTCCTCCAATGTTTTTGTGCCTTCCAGCGCCGTTATATGCGTTGCTGTGACCTGTCCTTCTGCCTTATAAGTGTCAAAGAACGCCTCCAGCGCCGTATCCGTGCTCAGGGAATATCCCATCTGGGCGGCAATATTGCCGTCAAGGACAAGATATCGGGAATCCAGGCATTCCCAAACCAGATCCAGCGCCTCTTCCCTGTTTATGGGATTGCTCCCGGAAACCGGGAGCCGCATTCCCAAAATATCTGTCAAGCGCAGATAGCCGCCCATGTATCCCCCGAATTCCTGGGCAAGCGTACCATATCCAAACCCATTCATCAGCATGACCAGCGCATCGTCAGCTGTAATCGGATCATCCGGCCGGAATGTATTATCTGAAAAACCGGTTATAATGCCTCTGCTAACAGCCGTACTGATAATATATTTCTCCTCTTCCTCTGATACATCATAGAATTTTCCGTTCATATCCGTTGTGATATAGATGCCGCAGGCCTGCAGGACAACCCCCAAAAATTCTAACCGCGTGATTGTTTCCTCCGGCCGGAATGTCCCGTCATCAAATCCGCCCATGACGCCCAATTCTGATAAAATCTGCGCACGCTTCGCCGTCTCCGTGTCTTGGATATCCGAAAAATTATTTTGCTGCACCGTATCAAAAATATACGTATTGGTATTATATTGTGCATCTAAATCCACATTGTCGTACTCGCCTTCGGCAAAGGCCGCCTGGGCGCTAAGCAGCAATACCAAAGACAAAGAAATAATCCGCTTTATATATTGGTTCATAGCAATCCCTCCGTCTCCATCTCGTTATATGCCCGCAAAATGACTGCCGCCGCCTCTGCGCGCGTTGCCGGTTTTTGCGGATTAAATCCGCCGTTCTCATAAAGCCTGTATAAATAATTCATTTTCACCGCAATCGCAACATCCTCCATAGCCCATGGGGAGATGCTGTCCCGGTATATGAATCCCTGCAGCATCTGATCGGGATCGGCCGACAATGCCCAGGCCCGCCCCCGCTTTGCCGCCCGGCATACCGTGCTGACAAGCTCCTCATTGGTGACAGGGTCATCAGGACGGAATACGCCGTCATGTCCATACATCAGCCCGGCAATATATACCGCATTAACATCCTCTGCATACCAGGAGCCGTCCTCAATGTCTGTGAAAAACTGTTGGTGCGCAGTTGTTTCAAGCCCGAAAACGTCCGTGAGTACCGCGGCAAGCTCCGCCCGCGTCACCGGTGTATCCGGCCGGAAATTCCCGTTTTCATCCCCCTGGACGAATCCATATTCCGCCATTTTGGTTATCTCTGCCTTCGCCCAATGGTTTTCAATGTCCGAAAAGGCCGCTTCCACGTCCGCCGGTTCCAAAAGCAGGTCTTCTTCCGGGGAATCCGTATCCTCTTCCCCGTCCAGCCCCGGGATTCTTGCATCCGTCTCCAGGACCAGCGTTACAATGCTCTTGGGCGGCATATGATAGGTTGAAAAATTGCTTTCATTTTTTTCCTCCGCCGTGGACTGGAACACCCCGATTGAGTTTGCATCCTTGACGTAGGAGTGAATATTGGGGGCAGTAAACGTCCGTTCCTCCTTCAGCGTATAGCTGTTTTCGAATTGAAAGCTGAGGTTATAATCCACATCCTCTGAGCGGTTGATCAAAATCAAGCGCAGCTCCTGTTCCCCCGCCGGCGATGCAAGCGCCGCAAACATGCAGGAAGTCTGCGTCGTATCCGTTAGCGGCGAATCGCTCTCGACACGGATCTGCGCGATCCGGTCGCCGAGGCTGTCATACATGTATTCCATAACCTCCGCAATGCCGCCCTTGACATTTTTGCCGTCTATGTATTTGAATACATGCCATTGGTTCAGGCCGACGCCGCAGACGATGCTGTGATAGTTCGCACAGTACACACGGGTGGGGAGCTGGTATATATATGTCAGGAACTGCGCCGTAGCCAGGGTGCCTTCCAGGGAGATCGGGTCGATGCTGGCCGGCGCATTTGAATCCGCAGGCCAATCCGCGTGCTCCGTGAACATGATCTGGATGTCGTTGTCCTCTCCGAAAACCGTGTCAAGGCCTTCTTTCAAATAAACATATGTGTTATTGTGGTAATAGGCAATCTGATAGCCGTTATAATAAAAATGCTGCACAATGTACTTTATATCAAGCTCTTTCATCATTTCAGCAACAGGGATTACCCAGCTTAACACCTCGTCCCGATCATATTTTGAATCAGGACCTACCACGGCGATTTTAGCATCCTGCTTTACGTTCCGGATGGCCTCAATGTGCTTTGGCGCGTTTTCAAGGTACCAGTTCAGGGTAACGGGGTCAAATACCCATCCCCCGGCCGAATTTTGGTCTACCTCATTCCCAATTTCAAACACGGCGTTCACGGGTTCGGTGATGCCGTTTCTGACCCGCTGTGCGCCCCAGTACGTGGACGCATCGTCAAATAAGAAATGCGCCAGATTTTCAGTATCCTCCGGCGTCATGGCGTAAACACCGATGCTGAATACAAATTCCGCATCCGGGTTGATTGCCTGCCCCATTTTAATCACTTCGACAAACCCCATATTTGACGCACGGGCCCCCGCATCCCCCACATTATTTTTTATTAAGCCCCCAGTTTCCACCAGCGTGCTGCTTTGGCGTTCTGCGGGGCTGCCAATGTTATTCATATAGTTGTAATAATTAATGCTCGTCCCCCCGAACCGGAAGCTTGCACAGTTATACACCGTATCCGCAAACTCATTGACAAAATAGTCCGTTAACTCCGTGGTACCGGGCTTTAAAAACTGGTCGCCATGCGTTGTCACCTCACATTGGAGCCCTAACAGCTTTCTATCCGCATCCCGAAGGATTGTATTTTCATCCACTGTGATCGATGCGTCAACCGTTTCCCTGATTTCCACCGGCGTATCATCCCAAATTTCCTCATTTGAAAGCTCAAAAATAGCTTCATTCGCTGCAAATGCAGGCTGGGCGGCAAAACAAGCCATTATTAACGCAACCCATCTTTTTTTCATTCTGCCGCCTCCTCTGCCTGTTCCTGCACACCGCTCACAGTACTTTTATTTACTGCCTTTTCGATCATAACCGCCGCTTGCGCCCTTGTTGTATTTAACGCCGGTTCAAAGCGGCCGTCTATACCGGAAATCACCTCTGCAAGCTGCAGGCGCATCACCGCTTCAAACGCCCACGGCGCAATTTGCCCGCTGTCGCTGAATTCTGTGATTTCTGCTTCCGCAGGCAGCGCCCTGCCGCATTGATTCACAGTCCTGTAAATCATGGCAGCCGCTTCCTGCCTGGTGATCGGGCGGTCCGGCATACAGTTCCCGTTTGTGTCCCCGGATAAAATTCCAAGCTCTTTTGCGGTTTTAATGTATGGGTAATACCATGCCGTTGGCTCCGCATCCAAAAACACAGGTGCATCTTCCTCCTCCGCCGGTTCCGCATCTTCCCCATCTTCCTGCCCGTCCGCATCCTCTTCCGGGCTGGTATCGATGTCAAAGCCGCAAATCAGGAATTTTAAAAATTCACTTCGGGTAATCAGGTTTGAGAATCCAAAGCTGCCGTCCGGATAGCCGTCTATGGCCTTTTTTGCCGTCAGGAACCGGATTGATTCATATGCCCAGCTATCTGTGGGAACGTCTGTATACAGCTGCGCTTCAGCAACAACAGGCGCGCCGGCCGGTTTATTTGTATCCTCGCTGTTCACAGGCATGCCAATAACCACACCGGAGCCGGTTGATGGGCTGCTCCCGCCGGTTCCACGGTTCCCGCCCCCACCCCCTCCGGGAGTTACGGGGCTTGGGTCGTCCTTTTCTTCATAACCGTCAATCAACGCGCAAAGCGCTTCCAGGGAAGTAATCTGCTCTTTATTGGATAACAAATAAATACACAGTTCCCGTTTTGTCAATGCTTCAAAATGCTCCATGTCATAACCGATAAACGCCTGGTTGCCGTTCAGGATGTCTTCAACATAATAATGGGATTCCGTATCCCGTATACCGTTGATAATATATGCCTGGGCCGCAAGATACTGCAACTCCTCCAGATTTTCAAAGGTATGATCTTTGAGCGCCTCGTAAACCTCCTCCGCATGATCCATAAAAAGCTCCTCTTCTATCGGCAGCTTGTAGTAAAGATTATTTTCCCGGATCAATGCTTCGATTTCGGACGGATCGGACAGATTGTTTAACAGGCCGACGGCAGCCTCCGCAAACAGGGTGTCAAAGAATGCATAGATATCGTCCAGTGACTGTATCTCAAAACGCCCATAAGTGGCCATCCGTTCTGCCAGCGCATAAAGCTCCTGTTCCTCCAGCGCCCGTATGCCTGAAATGTCAAATTCCTTGATTTTTGCAACGCTTTCCTCCGCCGTCCCGTTTAATATGGACGCCACGGCCGGGATATCCTCCGCTGCAATCGCCGCGTTCAGTGCTGAGAAAATCGGTGCCTTCCGAAGCAGGTATTCCTCCACGGTGCCCGTCTCAATCGCCGTTGTGATTTCCCCCTTGACTGTTACACGAAATGTCACGACGCCTTCCTCCCACGTTCCCGTAACTGTCGCTTCTCCGTCCTTTTTCCCGGTGACGATCCCGCTTTCCACTGCCGCCACAGTTTCGTCGGAGGATTGCCACTGTATAAACCGGGATGTAGACATGAATCTGCCGTTCAGCGTGTAATAAAGCTGCTCCGGCTGATCGACGACAGCGGTGTATCCCGCTGTCCTTTGATTTGTGAGGATGACGGCGTCGCCGTCGGGCGTCTCCGCCGGCAGGATAATCCTGTTATACCTGTCTGCATCTACCACATTCAACCAATATCCGTTTTCATCAAATGTGATTTCGTGCTGCACATCGCCTGTACCGCCCGAAAATGTGACAACGGCCGAAACGCCCGCCATTGCCGGGCAGATGATCCGCCTGACGGGGACAGCCTGCGCAAGCGTCAGCGTCTGCCCGTTTCTCGTATAATTTACGGTTTCATACGCCACATTCTGAGGTTCCCCTGTGTCCACATAGGGGATAACAGTTTCCCCGGTATATGAAAAATCATCATACAGATAGGTCGCGATGTGCGTATTATACAAGCCCGCAGTCGCGACGCCGTAAGGCGCCGCGTCCACATATTCCCCTTCAAGGTAAACGTCGTTTTCATTATTTCTCGCCGTCACCTTATAGGAAAGCGTAATCGTACCGTCGTCCCCGGTGTTATAGGAGAGTGTGGCGGTGTACCAGGAGCCTGCGGAGACCGTTCTTTGCCCCTCCGCTGCATACTGCCGTCCCGAGCTTGAATACGGGGTGCTCAGCAGCGATTGTGTTTTCGCAAAGTATGCCCTCCTGGATTCCCCGCTGGAAAGCCCGGCGACACCAATTGTGTAATAAAACCCGCTTTCGGATTTAAAATAGAAGCCGCCGTCAGAAATACGCCCGTCCGACGCAGACAGAACCCTGGGGGAAAAATCCACCTGTATGGTCTGCATATTATAGGAAGAATCAAAGCTTCTCCGCAGCTCCAAAAACTGTCCTGTCCCTCCAACTGCGGCAATGGCGTATGCTCCGTCCCCGCCATTGTCATACCAACCCGTTTTTATTTCAATTCGTCCATCATCGGTTCCGGTGTTGATTAAACGCCAGTTTTCCGATATTGTTTCCGCTGTGTCAAATGACTCGGAAAAAATGTCGGCTTCCTCCCCGCCGCTTGCAAGCGCTGCCGGCACCCCCAGGTGCAGCAGCAACCCTGCGGCTGCCAGCGCCGCAACAAAACGTTGTCTGATCCTGTACATATTAACGATCCTCCTCTATCCTGTCCCAGCCATTGCCGCACGCCATATTAAAATTCTTGCATCCAAACCGGCCGCATGTCCGTGAGCCCGCCGTCCCAGATAAAGATTTTACAAATGGCGCCCGGGGTCCTATTTTTTGTAAATGTATAGGTTTCCGATGCCGTCCCTGCCGTTGTGAACGCCCGGACGTCCACATCCAGCAATTGTGTCCCGTCCTGCCCATAAAAAGCACAAATAACAGCCCCTGTGCTGCCATGGAAAGACATCAGCCCTGGATTTATCACCACCGTGTAAACGTCCTCTGTTTCGGAAACTGCAGCACCTTCGCCCGTGACACAATTGTATTCCAGATTCCGGAAGTATACCGGCATCCACCATTTCGAAACAAGGGAAAGCGATTGGATTTCCGGCAGGTCCTCATCTGCCACCGTGTATTCAAAATACCTGTTGCTGTCTGAAGCCAATGCCAGCCGGTAGGTGACAGTGTTATGGACATAATTTACCGTAATGGTTGCATGGTACCACCTGTCTCCCGCAAATTTTGTACTGCCTTCATCCTGCATGATCCCTTCGCCTTTTATGGCTGCGCTTGAAAATACGTTCTGTTGCCCCCAGGTATTTGCAGCGCCTTTATAAAAATACGCCATTTGGCCACTTGCATTTTCCCCCAGTTGGTTGCCGAGGCCAAATTCATAATAATTGCTGGAGCTGTCAGACAGCCGGACCCCGCCTGCTGAGAACCTTGCATCGTCGCTGTTTCTGATATTACCCAGGCTCCGGTTGAGGATATCATATTCCACCGTGAGGATTTTCGTATCCTCCTCCACCTGAAAGTCATCCCACTTCGCAAGGGCAACCGCTGCATCCATATGCTTTACAACACCAAAGGCATTTCCGGTCAAATCATCGTGGTATGCCCAACCGCTGTAAAAGGTCTTACTTGAATCTGTGTATGAATCCACAATATTATTTCTTTCCGTAAATCCCGTGTAGTCAATGTATTCTTCCCACATCGCATAAACCGTTATGTTTTCCTCCGTACCGGCGGGAATCTCCGTCAGCTGTTCCTCCCCGTATTCGTCAAACCATCCCGCAAATTGATAACCCGGTTTTACAGGGGTCGGCAAAGTATAAGGGAGGTCCTCCGGCGTGAACGTATACAGGATTTCCGTCAAAAAACTGCCGCCATCAAGGTTGTATACAATGGAATGTGCATCCGAAACCACATAGTCCTCTGCGCAGTAGAGGTTATCAAAAAGATAGGAAGCCCTGTGGGTATTATAGAATCCAACGCCGTTCATACTGATATCAGCCAGGTTTGTCCTGTATGTTCCCTCCAGATATGTTGTCTGCACATCCTGCGCGGTCACCTTGTAAGAGACTGTCCCCAGATCCGTATTTACCGAAAATTCCGCCGTATACCATCCCGGTGCCAGTGATTCTCCCACATTCAATGTATTTTGTATCCCTCTTGAGTACGGCGTGTAAGTTCCCAGCACGCTGTTGGACACAATGAAATACGCTTGTCTTGTTTCTCCCGCTCCGATCCCGCATACGCCCAGGATATAATAGGTGCCGTCCGAGGCTTTGATGTACACGCCGCCGTCGGACAGGCGCGAAGCGTTTGTCCCATCCAGCGGCTGTGGGCTGAAATCAGCACGGAA
>CBCTZG010000074.1:0-14186 GCA_965151315.1 uncultured Clostridia bacterium | reverse complement strand
TCCATAGTCACCGGCTCTCGCCGCTCCACAGTCCCCGGCATTCGCCGCTCCATAGTCACCGGCTCTCGCCGCTCCACAGTCCCCGGCATTCGCCGCTCCATAGTCACCGGCTCTCGCCGCTCCACAGTCCCCGGCATTCGCCGCTCCATAGTCACCGGCTCTCGCCGCTCCACAGTCCCCGGCATTCGCCGCTCCATAGCGCCCGGTGCTGTTCGTTTCTGCATTTTTCACCTTATTCCAAAAATCGAACTTCTCAAAAGCAGCTGGTGCACTGATTTTACAAATTTCAAAAACGCTTATTTTCCTTCCGACACGCAGCTTTTTCGTACAATATTTCTTATTGTCGTCTGTATATGCTTCATCCAGGGCTTCTACCTCTGCAAATTCATGATTTTCACCCGGTGAATAATATTCAAATACTTGGTGCGGAAGCTCGCAAAAATGCATGCCGGATTCACAGATTTTTGCGGTTTCCTCTTCATAAACCGTATTTTCCGCATACTGCTTTCCGCGGCAGATCAACCCTTTTTCAAATCCTTTGTATCCTTTCATGCTATTCCTCCCAAATCACAACCTCCACAGCTTCCCCAGGCACAATATCCGCCGTGAGCCCCGGGTTCTCCTGTTTCAGCCTGCGTATATATTCCCGGGTGTCCGTTCCCGGCTCCTTGTATTCCTGGGCTATCCCCCACAGCGTGTCCCCCGGCTGGACGGTATACACCTCGGTTACTGTCCCTTTGCCGCTCCCGCCACTGGCACGGATACAACACCCGATACACAGCCCTGCCGCAAGCAGCACTATACAGAGCTTAACTGGTTTTTTCATGCTGTTTTTCTCCTTTCTGGGAAATATTCCATCACTTCTTCGTGTGGTATTGACAAAAGCCTGCAAATAACGTGTACATCATCCATAGAAAATGGATACTTACAGCTAAAACGATTTGTTACGTAGGTATTGGAAACACCAAGTTCTTTCGCCAACATTTCAAATGTTATGTCATGTTCATATAGTTTAACGCGCAATCGCTTATACATGGTCGTCACCTCCTTCCGCCATCTTATTTGTATTGAAATATTTTCCTTTTTATGGTATACTCCTTAGTAAAAAGGAGTTTTGAACTATGCCAGAAAAGATAATGACTAAGGATACAGAAAAATTACTATGCTTGATATATAAATTGTATCTTGAGAACAAGAAATCCAGTCAATCCAAATATCAGGCAATTGCCTTTGACCATTATAATGGCTTACCTGCTGAGTTTCGTCAACATGTAGATGAAGATGAATTCCTTTACGGTATCAACGAACTGTCAACCATCGGCTTTATTAAAAAATATGTTGATGGCGGTTTTTTACTAAAGCCGGAAGGGATTATTTTCATGGAAAGCCGTTTTGGTAAGTCTGTATCGGAAGTCATTGATATATTATCAAAGTTTGTTCCCTAATTTATGTTGGCATGGAGTCCTGAATAATATCAACACGCAAAGTCAATTCTGGCACACATTCCGAATCGGCCCTTAGCTGAACAAAATTAACACCCTGTAATTTTTCATTGTTCAGCTTAACGCTGGTTCCGTTTTCATCCGATACAATTTCCACTTTCTTTATGGTCATTTTTTTCACCTCCGCTCCTTCCGTTGTCTTGTTCCTGTATACCACAATATCTAGTGGCTTGACTTTCTGCGTTCCTATGTGCTATTATTGGGTTGAGAGATTGGAGTGTCGTCAGCTGCTGCGAATAGCTTTCGATGGTTTTTGTGGAATAGGTCTTCCAGCTTTACAAGAACGTCATAGGATGGTTTGCGCTGCCCGGTTTCGATCAGCTGGATAGCTTGTTCTGTAATACCTATTTTTTTTGCGACTTGTTCTTGTGTCCAATGGCGTTTTAACCGCTCTTTCCGAATATTCAAGTACATATTACCTCCTTTCTCTTAATATCCAACTTTCAGTTGGTGGTTTCATTATATCAACTCTTAGTTGGAATGTCAAGAGGTTTTTTATGAATTATAGAGAAAATTTTTCAAAGATTCTTTGCAATCTCCGTAAAACACACAATCTATCTCTAAATGCTTTAGCTTTAAAAGTTGGTTTAACCAATCAAGCTATTAGCCTTCTCGAAAAAGGCAAACGCTCACCCAGCTTTGAAATTCTAATCGCCCTTGCCGACTACTTCGACGTGTCCTTAGATTACCTTGTCGGGCGTTCAGACAATCCAGAAAGGAGATGATTTCTATGTCAAAAAGTCAAAATAACGAAAAATTTACACCGCCAAGATTTGCTTTTATATGGCTGGCTACTACTTTTATACTTCCTTTACTGATTCTTATCATACCGGATCTGTTAACAAAAGATAATCTTCCGTTTATGACAAAGGCAGTAATTGCGCTGTCTGTATTAAGCGTTTTATTATTTATATCGTGCTTGACATTGATCTTCTACTATTACGATATCTCATTTCGCATTCAAGTCATGGAACTGAAACTTGATAAAGATACCGAACTATTGAAAATAATGAAAGCCCAAAATGAGAAGATCCATACTCTGGAAAAACAGTTAAATGAATTGCAAACAGCAAAATCTTCGTATAAATCTATATAAACATGCTGATTATCAATCCAAGTACCAGTCCAGAAACCACACAGATAAATGAATACTCAAATCCATGTATCACATACCATACATGTTTTTCTGTCTCGTCCATCTCCCGTTTGAGTTTCTCTAATAGTTCTTCTTGCAGGCGGATTGTTGTTTGCTCCAGTTCCATGTGAACCCCCTCCTTACGCTGTATTGTTCTTGTATACCACAATATCTAGTGGCTTGACTTTCTACGTTCCTATGTGCTATTATTGGGTTGAGAGATTGGAGTGTCGTCAGATAGTGGAAATATCTTTTCGACTTTGGTGTTTAAGGCCTTGGCTATGCGTATTGCCGTGTAGACATTTGGAACGCACTCACCTGATTCGTAACGCAAATAACTTCTTTCTGTGATATTGGCCTTTTCCGCAACTTGCACTTGCGTTAAGCCTTTGCTTCTTCTTGCGTTTATTAAATTCGTATTCATCGACCCTCCTTTCTGGTATTATAACATGACATTTATGTCTTGTTTGATTTGATTATAACATGACATTTATGTCTTGTCAATACCTTTTTGAAAATTTTTTTGGAGATGACAAGATGACTTTTTCTGAACGTATATTGCAATTAAAAGCAGAACGTAGTCTGCTTCAAAAAGATATAGCGAGTGCTATCCATATAACAGTTCGCAATTATCAACGTTACGAAAAAAATGAAGCACAGCCAACTTTACCCGTTCTAATCGCCCTTGCCGACTACTTCGACGTGTCGCTTGATTATCTTGTCGGGCGTTCAGACGACCCAACCCGCCATTGACAATTTCATCTTACCATGCTATACTAAACCTACAACCCGAAAGGAGGCATACATATGGATCAAGAGTTATTGCATGCTATATCCCAAATCATGGATGAGAAACTTCAGCCAATCAATCAGCGTCTTGATGGTGTAGATCAACGTCTTGATGGTGTAGATCAACGTCTTAATAAAATAGAACAAGACATTGAATCTATCAAAGAAGATGTTCAGATCACCCGTGCAGCAACTGATCGCTTAATAGATTGGGCTGAACGCTCTGAAAAGATTACCAAAGTTCCTCTTTTCCGTAAACAAGGTTAACTTCCCTTTTATCCGCCTCCTGCTGCAATCGCTCCTTTAACTCGGCAGGCAGGCGGATTGTTATTTGTTCTCGTTCCATGTGATCACCTCCTATGCCGTATTGTTCTTGTTTACCCAGTCCCACAAAATCAGACAAGCTCGTCCACAGATACGTTTAAATATTCTGCAATCCGTTTCAGGACAGCTACGGACGGTACCTTATATCCATGCATCATATACGATACGAAAGCCTGTGATGTTCCTGCAGCCTCCGCAAGCTGTACCTGGTTAATGTTTTTGCTATCCATAATTCTCTGTAAATTCTCCGTATTCATTGCTTCCACCTCCTTAACAGTAGAATAACCAGCACGCTGTAAACAATGATTTCAATGACGTTTACGATTATTCCCAACATTTTTACACAACCTTTCTTTTATATATTGACAACGAACAGAAAATATAGTATCCTTTAGGCAAGGGGATCGCTCCCCCCGCCTTACTCAATCAATTTGTTGATTAGTTCTGTCAACGCTTTGATGAGGTTTAGGATTGCGGTAATCAGGATTGCATTTTCTACCAGCTTCTGATTACCGTTTTTCTTTTTCCTCTTCATTGACTTTTCACTCCTTTTTTGGTATGATTAAGTTAATCTCTTAACTTGATTATATTGTATCACGCAATAGCATGATTGTCAATAATTATTTCACGCTTTTGCATGATTTTATGTTTTGCACAAAAGCGGGTGACTTTATTATGTATATTACACAAGAAATAGCCAGTCGCATTAAATTTATGTTAAAAGCGCAGAATAAAAGCATGAAAAATATGCTATTTGATCTGGGCTTAGGAATAAATGCGATTTCAGAATTTTCTAAAGGAAAACAATTGTCATGTATCAGTTTAGCCCGTATTGCTGACTACCTCGATTGCTCCGTCGATTACCTCTTGGGGCGCACTGACAACCCGGAGGTCAATCAATAATGCCGGATTCACTAAAGCGAATTTCTAAATATAAACCCATTTATAATACGCTGTTGCGTCAAAATTTGCCATGTACTGATATTTATATGTCTGATGGCCTGTACAAGCATATACTGAAACGTCATCCATCCTGTATCTCATACCTAAACAATGTTTCAGATATTGTGGATCAACCAGATTATATCGGTATCAACCCAAAAGAAAGCAACAGTATAGAATTTGTTAAGTGTTATTCAGAAAACATTTTAGTGGCCGTTAAACTGGATGTTCGGAATAACTATTTGTATATTGCTTCCGTATATACTATTACTGATAGCAAACTGCAGCGGCGTATAAACAGTAAACGCCTAATCAAAACAAATACTTGACAAATACTACTTTTTATTGTATAATATAATCAAGTTATGGGTATACTGTTTATAAAGATATAACGAGGTCGGAAATGGTTCCCGACACACTCCCATAGGAGTACCTGAGATGCTGGATACACCGCCCAGCCGTTTATATCTTTAGATATTGGAGTGGGCATATATTGTCCACTCTTTTTCTTTTTCCATCCGCTCTCTTTCCATGCGAACCCCCTCCTTAGGCTGTTTTGTTTGTGTCGTCTATTTCACATTTATAACTGCATTTGTTTCTTTTAAGAAACATCTTTGACAAAAAAAATATTATAAATTTGCTCACAATCTAAATCAAGTACATCAATAATTGATTCTATTTCTTTTCTGTTAAATTCACTTTGACCAGACAACTTTCTATACAGCGCAACTTTTTTAATACCTGTTATTTCAGAAAATTTTTTTATGCTTAAACCATTTTCTGCAATTTTCCCTTTTAGCAGATTTGTATTCATATTACCACCTCGTTTCCTTTAGGATACTTTTATTGTAACATACATATTCAATGTTGTCAATATCTTTTTGGAAACTTTTTTATTTTTTTTAAAATATTGGTTGCATTTATGAAACGAACATGTTATACTTCAATCAGGTGATTTAATATGATTGGAAAAATCAATTTAGAACAAAGACGAAAAGAATTAGGTCTTACTCTGGAAGAAGTTGGAAAGTTTGTAGGAGTTAGCAAAAGCACAGTAAAGAAATGGGAAACCGGATACATTGACAATATGAAAAGAGATAAAATTGCATTATTATCTCAAATATTAAATGTTTCTCCGTTAGCAATCTTAGGAATAGAACCTACCGAAAACGAAAAGAAAAAAGGTGTCAAAATCCCGGTACTTGGGAAAGTTCAGGCTGGCGTTCCAATAGAAGCTGTTGAAGAAATTATTGACTATGAGGAAATAACGCAAGATATGGCAAGCGGTGGTGAATATTTCGGATTGTGCGTTAATGGTGATAGTATGGAGCCAAAGTTTTCAAACGGAGATGTCGTAATTGTTCGTAAACAATCGGACGCTGATACCGGTGATATTGCGATTGTATTAGTTAATGGTTCAGACGCAACTGTAAAGAAAATAAAAAAACGTCCAGATGGAATAATGCTTGTTCCGACAAACCCAACATACGAAGTCATGTTTTATAATAACCAGGACATAGAACGGCTTCCTGTTCGTATTATTGGTAAAGTTGTGGAGCTGCGGGCAAAATTTTAGCTAATATACAAAAGATAAAGTCAACAGTTTCGGCTATTAAATTAAATATAGAGGAAGGTTGATCATGTTTGATCTAATAAAGGAATTGCTTACTTTGAAAAAAAGTATAGACGAAAAACGTAAAATTGTATCCGAATTAGATAACGAAGAATACAGATATAAAAAACGCATTAAAAAACTTAAAGAAGAAGAATCAAAAGCAATTGAAGAAAAAAATCGGGCAGTTGATGAAAAGGTTTCTTATTTAAAAACAGTTGAAGAAGAACGCCAAAATATCATAGCAACATATAAAGATGATGAGGACAAAGCAAAAAATGCGTATGAAGAAGAAAAAAATAGATTATTAGCTATCCAAGATGAATGCACAAAGGGCCAGCAAAAAATAGATGCAAATAAGATAACGCTTAAAACCTATAGGCAATTATATAAATCTTTTCAAGAAAAACTTTCTAATCCAGAACTTGAATTAAGTGTAAAAGAGTTATACCAAGTTGATAGATTGGCCCCTACTACTGCGTTATTACTACATCAATTTGATATAAAAACTTTAAAAACTGCATCAAAAGCCAACGAAAAAATAATTGAGGATACCCTTTCCAGATATGAAAAAAGATATACAACCAAGACGAACAAAGCTATCTATCAGTTAATGGTTCTTGCATTAAGATCAGAACTACAAAACATTCTAATTTCTCTAACGTATACGACTTTTGATAAATGCATGGATTCTTTTAATAATATGATAAAAAAATATATTATGATTGCCACGGATGGAAACCAAACAATCACGCCAACATTAAATAATTTTATTGCAGAAATAGAAATACTATTTAAGAAGCAAATTGAAATTGAATATGAATATTATACCAAAAAAGAACAAGAGCGACAGGAACAACAAGCCTTAAGAGAGCAAATGCGTCAAGAAGCAGCAGAGCGGAAAGCACTTGAAGAACAAAAAAAGCAAGTTGAAAAAGAAGAGTCTAAATATATAGCTGAAATTGAAAATGTATCTTCCCAAATCAATTCTTGTCAAGATGAAACTTTGTTGAAACAATTAAAGGAAAAAATAGAGATACTGCAAAATATGCTTGATTCTGTTAAGGAGAAAAGAGAGGAAATCATAAAATTGCAAAACGGAAAAGCTGGAAATGTTTATATTATCAGCAATTTGGGTTCTTTCGGAGAAAATATTTTCAAGGTCGGAATGACAAGAAGAATAGAACCGATGGATCGTGTTAAAGAATTAGGAGATGCATCCGTTCCATTCGCTTTTGACGTTCATAGTTTTATATTTTCAAATGATGCTGTTTCTTTGGAAAATGAATTGCATAGAAGATTATCAGACAAAAGAGTGAATAAGGTAAATTTGCGCAAAGAATTTTTTAACATAACTATTGATGAATTGGAAATACTTGTTCAAGAAATAGATGAAACAGCAGAATTTAACAGAACTATGATGGCAACTGAATTTAGACAATCTCAATCTTTGTAAATAAAAAAACTGCCGCGTAATTGGCGTACATAAACTATTGATTCGGGAATTATAATTAAACTTGCAAAAGATGAGATTAACAGCTCTGTCTGTTAAAATAAATCAAGAAGGAATGAAAATTTCACATGAAAAACAAAAGATATTTCATAATTTCTGGTGTTGCAATATTTGCTTGTTTTTTGATAGTTTTCGGCATACTTGCAATTGCAAAGTTTGTATTTCATTCCAGGGCCATATCCGATATGACATCTGAAAATATAGAGAAATACACCAATGCGGGAGTTATAGAATATTTGGAAGATAAGGGTTTTAAATTTTCGCTCTCTGCATTACTTTCATCCTATGGCTCGACTGAATATGTACATGTTTCCAACCCGGAAAACAACATTTCATTTCAAAGATATACCAATCCAATGATAGGTACTACCTATTGTTGGAATGATTCTTCTGTGAATGATGAATGGGCAGACATTCAGTCCAGTTATGAAAATGATAAAGCAGAAGAGCTGACACAATTTAAGAAATATGAAAAATGGCTGAAATTCATGAAACTTTCTTCATCCCAGATTGTAGACGCATTGGATTATTATAAAAACAATGCTTTAGATTATTATATAAATGGAGGACGCAAAGCCGATGGCGGCCATGTGTTTGCAATCCTGACAAATATGGGATTTACCTTTTTACCATTAGAACAGGATATGAAATATATAGTTGCCACACATCCAGATGGGTACTCTATTGCAAAATTAGTCGACATGGATGGGTCTACAACAGCTTACGGATGGAATGATAATGATGAAGATGTTGTTTTTATTAAAGATAAAAACACAAACCCAGACAGATATGAAAAGTATGAGTTTTGGTTGTCAGAAAATCAGCTTTCCTCTGATGATATTATAAAAGTCTTGGATTACTGCGAAGAAAATGTTATCGATTATCGCAGCAAATGAGCCCACTTCCGTATAGTTCTGTGCTGATGTGGTCTACAGAAAATTCGGGAAAGTTACTTGTGTGAACGCTGAAGTTGAGCTATGGACAAGAGTCGGTCATATAAAAATAAACTTAAAAAAGGATGTTGACATCCGGAAATTTGATATGTTGCTGGCAGAATATATTTTGTAAAATAAAAAAATCCGCACCACCATGACAGCAATGCGGATTTCCAACCCAAGCTATTCGAACATACCATATAATATGTTGTTGATGTCAAGAGACAGTTAAGAAAGGAGCGGTCGGATGATTACGATCAATCATATCACACAGGCGGCGGCTACGGTAGCCGGAGAATTCCCTATCAAAAGAATACTGTTATTCGGCTCATATGCGGAAAATTCACAAACAGAACGGAGCGATGTTGATTTTATGATTGAGTTTGAAGATTCTGCTGTATCTCTCTTAACTTTATCAGCGTTAAAAAACAGGCTGCAAGATCTTTTATCTACTGAAGTAGATATAATTCATATCCCTTTGCCCAAAGACGCACTAATCGAACCAGGAAAGGTGGTAGAAGTCTATGCTGCATAGAGATTCTATTATCCTGTCTAAGATCAGAAGTGAAATCAAAATTGCTTTGGACATGATATCCGGCCGGACATTTGAGGACTTTGATTCAAACGAAATGTTAAAACGCGCTGTGTGTATGACCGTAATCAATATTGGCGAGCTTGTTAAAAGCCTTTCTACAGATGTACGGCAACAGTATAAAGAAATTCCCTGGCGGGAAATTGCCGGATTCCGAGATATTGCTGCACACAAATACCAAACCTTACGCATGGAGGATGTTTACAAGACAGTTATTGATGATTTTCCAGTGTTGGAGGATCATTTGAAAAGAATTCAATAAAAAGAAGCTCCGCACCGTCGGCAAACGGTATATGCGGAGCCAAGGAGTGTATATGTTGCCCATATACAAGTTAATTGTATCGTATGCACTCCGAAATGTCAAGGAAAAGGAGTGTTTTTTATGCAAAAAAGAATATCAACTGCAAAATGGATTGAAAAATACAGGAGGTGGCAAATCAACGTACAAAAAGACGGGGTTAGGAGGTCATTTTACTCAAGCAAGCCCGGACGAGCCGGTCAGCGTGAATGCAATGCAAAAGCGGACGCATGGCTTGATGATAACATAGAAAGCCCCAATATCAAAACAGCCGTATTATATGAAAAATGGATGGATGAATTAAAGATAACAACGTCAAAGTCCCACTGGATGCAGTATGAAGGATATGGGAAGAACTATATTATTCCTGCTATTGGTAAAATTAAAATTAGCACGTTGAATGAACAGCACTTACAGAACATTGTTAACTTAATGTACAAAAAAGGTCTGTCAAAAAAACTCTATTAAACGCAAAAGCATGTTTAGTGGCCTTTCTGAAATTCTGTAGAAAACTTCGGACAACAAATCTGATACCTGAAAATTTAAAAATTCCGAACGGCGCAAAGGAGAGCGAAAAATCTATATTGCAACCGGATGATTTAAAGATATTATTTACAGACCAGGAATATAACGAGCATTTTATAAACGCATTTCGTTTTCAGGTTTTAACAGGTCTAAGGCCGGGTGAGTTGATCGGATTAAAGTTTACTGATATAGATGGCGACATGGTGCATTTACAACGCAGCATAAACGTATATCAAGAAGAAACCGCAGGCAAAAACAAAAATTCCAGACGTAACTTTGTATTAACTGACAAAGCGCAGCAAGTATTAGAGAATCAAAGAGAATATTTACAGTCAAAAGATATACCGGATGATGAATATATATTCCCAGACAAATTCGGGCTTTGTGCAAAGGAAAAAACATATTATGACCATTGGGTTAAGTTTCGGGACAGATATGGCTTGTCGAAAGTAACACCTTATGAATTGCGGCATACATTTGTTTCTATTGTAAAATCATTACCAACAGGATTCTTAAAACAATTAGTTGGGCACAGCAAAGATATGGATACATACGGTGTATACTCGCACATGGTTGACGGAGAATCGGAGCGAACAGCGCAAATGATAAGCGATATATTTAATAATGTGTTATGAAGTGTGTTATTTTAGAAAAACAAATCCCCCGAAACGCATAGTTTCGGGGGAAAACACTGGTGACCCGTAAGGGAATCGAACCCTTGTCGCCGCCGTGAGAGGGCGGAGTCTTAACCGCTTGACCAACGGGCCATAAACCTTTATACATTTTAGCATAGAACTTTTTATTTGTCAAGATAAAATTTGACAAAAAATCAGGGCGTTGCCCTGATTTTTTGATGCATGCTTTTTCAGCGCATGATATCCATAGCGGTATCAATTACACTGCCAATACTTCTGAACACGCCCTGGGTCTTTTTTTTAAACTTATGCCGCTGCTTATCCGATATGGGATCTGCCAGCATTGTAACCGCTGCGCCGACGACAACGCCAGTCGCTACGCCTTTTAAAAATCCTGCGTAATTCATCATAGTACATCCTCCTTTACCTTTCTTTTGTTATTATGCCATTTCAAGCGCGGATTAAACATACAAAATTTACCGGGCGTCAGTAATAATGTACGAAAATTTTTATAAAGTTTTAACATCTTATATATTGACGAAAAGGAGACCGGGGGGTACAATCATAGTAAACTACAGCATAGTGACGGAGAGGAGAACGTATATGGCAACAATTATGCCCTTCCAAGGCTATCGGTTCAACACGGGCCTTGTGAAAAATCTTGGCGCGGCCATGGCGCCGCCCTATGATATGATTACCGATGAAGACAAAGACTTTTTATATAAACAGCACGACTACAACATGGCCCGTATTATCCGCGGCAAAAGCTTTGACGGCGATACAGATACGCAAAACTGCTATACCCGGGCAGGCGTGTTCCTTCAGGATTGGATCCAGAATAAAATTTTGATCCAGGATCCTAAGCCGTCCTTCTATTTATATGAAATGCGGGTGGAATATAAAAATACAGAATTTACTAATCAAGGGCTAATTGCCCTGATGGGGCTGGAGCCGCTGGGAGAAGACAGCCGGATCATGACCTGCGAAGACACCAAGCCAAGCTCCAAGGAGGACCGGTATAGGCTGCTTTCCGCTATTAACGCCAACGCGGATCCCATCAGCTGCATGTATATCGACCATGAAAAGCCCCTGAGCAATTTTTTAAACGAGGTTTCCGAGCAAAAGCCCGATATGGAGTTTGGTACCCGGGAAAGCATTACCGGCGCGGCAACCTACCAGCGGGTGTGGGTTATCGACGACCCGGAGGCGGTGGCGTTTATCCAGCAATCCCTGTCTACGAAGCAGTTATTTATTACAGATGGACATAATCGGTATGAAACCGCGTTGGAATATAAAAAATTCTGCGCGGCGAATAACCCGTCCCACACCGGCCGGGAATCTTATAATTACATTATGACATTGCTAACCAACGCTTATGGCGACGGCCTGGTACAGCTGCCTGTCCACCGGTATTTAAAAAAGAACAAAAAATTTTTGGAAAGCTACTTTATTGCCGGCGCCCAGGATCGTTTCAAGGTGGAAAAGATCATAGTGGACACCCATGTAGATGAGTTGGTGGATATTATGAAAAAGCAGATTTCCACGCCCCGGCTGGATCAAAACCGGATCGCCGTATACTGCGGCGGTAATTATTTCTACCGGCTGATCCTAAAAGATAAGGAATATTTAAAATCAATTCTGCCGGACAAGTCCGATGCATATCGGAGCTTGGATGTCACGGTGCTGAACACGCTGATTTTAAACGAGCTTTTAAATATCACGCACGAGAATTATCGGGAAAATGTTGGCTTTACCAAGCGGGCTTCTAAGGGCATCGCCCAGGTGCAGGCGGGAGAATCCCCCTGTCTGTTCCTAATCAATCCGGTTAAGCACGAACAGATCTGCGCCGTAGCCATGGCAGGGGAATTGATGCCGGAGCGTACCGTCTTCCTGTTCCCCAAGGCGGCCACAGGCGTTGTCGTATACAAGTTTGCAGACGAGGTGAAAAAAACATGAAGACCATCTCGATCATCAACGCCAGTGACAGTGAACTGGCCCCGTTTCTAGCCGCGCTGCCGGATACGCGGAAAACAGAACGGGCAATGCTCACCTTTTATACCGGCCAGTATCACGGCCATACCATTGTCACCCTGTACTCCGGCGTTGGGAAGGTAAACGCCGCGCTGGCCGCACAGGTCTTACTGGACAGCTTTGGTGCGGATGCCATTATCAGCGCCGGCACCTGCGGCGGCCTCCGGGAGGATATTGAAATTTTTGACACCATTGGGGCCGCAGCCTGCACTTATCATGATCAGGATCCGGAAATCATTACCGACTTCCATCCCTGGCTCAAGACCCCGTATTTTCAAAGCGATCCCGTGCTGTTCTCCCAGCTGCAAACGCTGGAAACTCCTTATCCCCTACGGTTCGGGACCATCGCCACAGGGGAGTATTTCCTGGAGGATCCCATCCAGCGCGCAAGCCTGCTGGCCCGGTACCCGAATGTACTAGGTGTGGATATGGAAAGCGCGGCTATCGCCCACGTCTGCTATGTGAACAGGACGCCTTTTATCGCAATCCGGACGGCAACGGATAACGGCCGGCAAAGCGGCGCCGGTACCTTCGAGGAAAACGTGGATAAGGCCGCCGCTATTTCCGCAGAGATCTGCCTGAAATTGATTGAAAAAATATGATAAAATATATAGGTTTGTAAAACATATTGTACAATGCACTCGTTAGGAGATAACCAATGAAGAGGTCTTGTGGGGAAGTCATTGGAATATTGGCTATGGACAGCAAGCTGTTTTTCGAAATCCTGTAAAGACCAGAAGCAATGGCAGAAATAGAAGCGTTTTTGGCCTTTACGGCGACTGCGTTCCGATTTACCGGTTGTGCTCTGGTGTGTAAGGCCGGATGCGCTTATGACGTATGCCGGGCTTTTGGGCAGTGGTTTCAAAGAACGTAGGGACATCCCACTTTGCATTGGAAAACCGGTTGTGTTGGTCTATACATATTCCGCTTCAATTCCCCTGCGGGCATACCGCTTCACCAGCTTATCCAGGAAATCCGCAGAGGAATAGGCGGACGGGTCCGGACGGCAGGCCAGGGGCTTCTCTGTCCCAGCGGGCTTTCCAGAAGCAGATATAGGAGCGGTTTTGTTGTATTTCCAGCCGGCGCGGCTGACACCATATTTTCTGCATAGTTCATGAAGGATTGACGGTACCGCATGTCTTGTGTTATACGGTTGGCCATGAAGGATAATGTCTCCTTTCGGTATGGATGTATGATCACTGAATGATACCACCTAAGACGCTGTCCTTTATCTTTTTTTATTCAGCTGTCCAATATATCTTGTACGCCTACAATCCAAAAAATTTCATATATCAAAATTGTAAGTTTGTCAAACATATTGGACAGTGAACTCATTTGGAGATAGCCAGTGAA